>CAZVWF010000023.1:0-9798 GCA_964630795.1 uncultured Woeseia sp.
CGCCCGCACGACAAACTCGTCAGGTAGAATTCAGGCGTTGTGAATCGAATACTGCGCATCCTGGCGCTGATCATCGCCGGCGAGATGATCTACGGTCTGCCATTTCATACCCAGCGATTCTTTCGTCCGACGATGCTGGACGCCTTCAACATCACGAATACGCAGCTCGGTGATATGTTCGCCGTCTTTGGTATTACGGCGATGGTGTCCTACTTTTTCGGTGGTCCGCTGGCCGATCGTTACCCGGCTCGATCGCTCATGGCGATCTCACTGGTCCTGACCGCCCTCGGTGGTTTTTACATGGCGACCATTCCCGGCGTGTTCGAGATGACGTTGCTCTATGCGTTCTGGGGTGTGACGACCTCGTTCCTTTTTTGGGCGGCGCTTATCAAGGCAACCCGCGACTGGGGTGGCAGCAGCGCGCAAGGCATTGCTTTTGGCATTCTGGACGGTGGCCGTGGTCTCGCGGCAGCAATGCTTGGCGCGATCGCTGTCGGTATTCTTGCGAGTTACCTGCCGGAACAGCTTGGCGAGACCACCAGCGCAGATCGGCAGGCAGGCATGGGTAATATCATTTCCTACTACGCCTCTATTACGCTCGCCTGTGCCGTCCTCGTCTGGTTCCTGGTGCCACACGATGAACGATCCGTAAATAGCGGACGGAACCCTTTTGCCGGCGTACTTGAAGTGATCAGGCGACCGCTCGCCTGGTCCCAGGCCGGCATCATCATCTGTGCCTATTGCGGTTACAAAGGCGTGGACAACTACTCTCTCTATGCCGTCCAGGTTCTCGGCAAGAATGAAGTCGAAGCAGCGCTTCTTTCGACCTATGGCTTCTATGTCAGGCCGGTCGGTGCCGTAATGGCCGGTGTCATAGGCGATCGCTTTGGATCAGCCCGCTCGATACTCGTGATGTTCCTGGCGATGGTAGTGACATACGGTGTGCTGTCTGTTGCCACGCTGGAAACCACTATGCTGTTCGTTATTTACGCAAATCTGTTCGTGACACTGCTGGCTGTTTTCGCCATACGCGGTATTTACTATGCGTTACTCGAAGAAACGCGAACACCCAGGCATCTAACCGGAGCGTCCGTTGCCGTCATCGCCTTCGTGGGTTACACGCCGGAGATTTTCTTTGGCCCGGTCACCGGTCGTATCCTCGATGCGAATCCCGGCATCCCGGGTTTTCACAACTATTTCCTGTTCCTGGCGACGGTGTCTGCGATCGGCATCGCCATATCAGCGGTACTATTACGACTAAACCGAAAGCCGGCCCCCAGGGCAGCCGCGGCCGGCAACTAACACCTCGCTGCGCCATCAACCTGCCAATGAAGCTCGCCCGATCATGACAAAAGCGTGGCAACACCAACTCACTAATGACGGTTTCGTGATTGCTCGCGGGCCGTTCAACGAAACGCTGATCGATCGGTTACTCAGCGTGTCTCATAAAAAAATTCGAGTCGTCATGGACGCGCTGGAAGACAAACCCATCGGTATCGGGAGCGCTGCCGGTTATGACGAGGTGGTACAGCGTTCGCCGGGGCGCTGGGACCTGCCGATTTCGCCGGCCGAATTCGGCGTCGATGACCGCGACCTGCCCTGGTGGCCACTGGTCGAAGCTTCACTCGGCCCCGATGCCGAGCATTCGTTCAGCGGCGTCGTCTACTCCGAACCCGATACGCCTGCACAGGAGTGGCATATCGATTCTCCGCATGAGTCGGCGGAGCATCTGCCACTGCATGCCGTGAATGTCCTTGTCGCATTGCAGGATGTTTCAATGGAAATGGGCCCGACGGCGTTCGCTCGTGGCTCGCACCGGTTCACCAATCACCTGGCCAATCGATCACTGGTTCGGGACGAATTGATTTACCAACACGCAACCACCACCCCGGACCTGCTGGTTGCCGGTACGAATGAGCCGGTAGCGACGACCGCGGTCGATGCCATGCCGACAGGCACATGGGTGTTGTTTGACGACCGGGTTATGCATCGCGGCTTGTCGAACCGGTCATCGACCACGCGATACATGGCCTACTTCTCATACCGCAAACGCGGTTACACGGAGAACACGCACTTCGAGGCCCGGCGCTCGGTGTTCGGCCAGGGGTGAGCCCTATTGGTTCTTGTAGACCACCCCACCCTTCATGACGAAGTCGACATCCTCCATCTCGCTGATGTCGTCCAGCGGATTACCATGCACGGCGATGATATCCGCGTACAGACCATCTTCGATCGCACCGACCCGGTCTTCCCAGCCGAGCAATTCGGCTGTCAGTGACGTCGCTGACTGCAGGGCTTGCGCGGGTGTCATACCGAAGCGCACAGCGCGTGCAAACTGCTTCCCGTTGTCACCGTGCGGATAAACGCCGGAATCTGTCGCAAAGACCACATTCGCACCCATCTCGACGGCCAGGGTAAAGCTCTGCCGCTGGCGTGTGCCTACCTGTCGCTCTTTCTCGATGTTTTCTTCCGGTACGCCGTTCTCGGCACCGCGTTCCAGCGTGTACTCCGTGTTATAGATGTCCATCGCGAAATAGGTGCCATTATCGATACCCATCTGGATAGCTTCCCGGTCGAGGAAGCTTGCGTGCTCGATGGAGTCGACGCCCGCGATAATGGCGCGCTTGATGCCCTCATTGCCGTGCGCATGTGCAGCGACCTTGCGCCCGAGCATGTGCGATTCGTCGACGATCGCCTGCATCTCTTCCAGCGTATATTGCGTTGAATTAACCTGGGTACCCTTGGAGAATACGCCACCGGTAGCGCAGAACTTGGTCAGATCCGTACCGTATTTGACGTTCTTCCGCACTTGTTCGCGGACGGCCCATGGGCCGTCGGCCACGCCGTCGCTGCGTTCCTCGTACGATGAATTCAGTGAATTGCTGTCGCAATGACCGCCAGTGATGCCGAGACCGGGGCCGGACACCGCCATACGCGGCCCGGGAATCTCGCCGTCATTGATTGAATTGCGAAGCGCCACGTCCATGTAGTCGGCTGCGCCAACATTGCGAATCGTCGTGAAACCGGCCATCAGTGTCTTCTTCGCGTTCACCACACCACCGATCGTCGCGCGGTGCGGTGACTGGAAATAACCCGCAAAAAAGTTGTTGGCGAGATTGCTGACGACATGCGTATGCATGTCCATCACACCCGGCAATACAAACGAATCTGACAAGTCGATGACGTTCGCCCCGTCCGGGATACCCTCATCGGCGGGTGTCACGCCAATAATGCGTTCACCTTCGACGAAAACCAGCTGGTCCCTGGCGACATCGCCTGTCCTCGAATCGAACAACGATCCCGCGTGGATCACGGTAATGTCCTGTGCGAGCGCGCTGCCGGCAAGCAACAGGATGGAACAAATGGCGGCCGTCACCACCCTGTTAAGACGTTGCATTGCGGCTCCCTTTGAGTCGTTGATTTCCACAGAGTGGTTAGCTTATTTCGGCATCAGCCTGAGCAGTCGCCCCTGGCTATCAGCGCGTTCGTCCTCGAGTACGTACAAGGAACCGTCGGCCGCTTCAAAGACACCGCGAATCCGCGCGCCCATGTCGTAACGCTCGACTTCACGCGCCTCGTCACCGTCCAGTTCGACCCGGACAATGGCCCGTGCAGACATGCCTGCGATCAGCGCATTGCCACGCCAGCCAAACCTGTCACCTTTGTAAACGATCATGTTTCCTGGCGAAACGACCGGGGTCCACCAAATTGCCGGCTTGAGAAACGAATCATCGGTATCGTGATCGGGAATTTCCCGGCCGTCATAGTGATCGCCGTTCGATACGACCGGGTAACCATAGTTGCCGCCGCGCACGACACGGTTCAGTTCGTCGCCGCCTTCAGGGCCCATTTCCATGTCCCAGACCTGGCCGTCGAGATCGATAGCCAGTCCCAGCGGATTACGATGCCCCAGCGACCAGACCTGCCCGAAAACGCCGGTACTGTCGACCAGCGGATCCTGGCTGCGGTAGTTCACGAACGGGTTGTCCGCCGGTATCGACCCGTCATCGTTCAGGCGCAGGACTTTACCGATATTCGATTGCATGTCCTGTGCCGGCGTGAATTTCTGGCGATCTCCCGAGGAAATCCAAAGGTAACCGTCGTCATCGAACACGATGCGATGTCCATAATGGCCGCGACCGAGGACTTTCGGGTATTGCCGCCAGATCACTTCCATGTCCGTCAGTGTGTCCCGACCGTTGATCTCTTGCAGTCGGCCACGCGCCACGGCAGCGCCGCGCGTACCACCAACACCGGCTTCCGCGTAGCTCAGGTAGACAAGGCCGTTATCCTCGAAGTCCGGATGCAGCGCCACGTCGCCGAATCCGCCCTGACCGCCGTAATCCACGTCGGGCGCACCCCGCACCGTGAACTTTCGTCCGTTGTCATCGAGAAGGTGGAGCGCACCCTTCTTCTCGGTTACCAGCATTCTGCCGTCGGGCAGGAAGGCAAGGGCCCACGGTTCATGGAAGTCGGCGATGACCTCGACGTCGAACGGATTGTCCGATTGCGCCTGTACACAGCCAATCAACCCCAGCCCCAGCAGTGCTGCCAGTATTCTTTTCATTGCAAAACCTCGTGTTTTTGCGGTTCGAAATTCAGTTAGTGCCTGTGCAGTTTAGCAGCAGCGCCGGCATTATTGCGGACCGTAAGCACCGCGAGGGGTTCCACAGGTCACTTGCGATTTAGAGGCAGGGATTCCATTATTCCGGCTCGCGGTCAGGAGCATGCACATGGCGGAAGATAAACCGCGGCGGTCGGACGACACGCTGCTCGTGCATGACCAGCGCCATGATGAGGGCGCCGTGGCGCCGCCGATCTACCAGACCTCGTTGTTCACTTTCGACTCTTACGCGGCCATGGTCGATCGCTTCCGCGGTGATTCCGAAACACCCGTCTACTCCCGCGTCGACAACCCAACCGTGTCGATACTCCTGGATAAGATATGTGAACTCGAAGGTGGCGAGAAGGCGCTGGCATTTTCAAGCGGTATCGCAGCGATCAGTAATACGGTCCTCGGCCTCGTAGCGACGGGCGACCGAATTGTGTGCGTCAGGCACTGCTACCCCGACACCTACAGGCTGTTGCAGACGATCTGCGCGCGCTTCGGCGTGACAACGACGTTCGTCGACGGCACAGACACTGCCGCAATCGAAGCGGCGCTGCCGGGTGCGAAGCTCCTGTATCTCGAGAGCCCGACAACCTGGCTGTTCGAAGAACAGGATCTCAATGCCATCGCCGGCATTGCGAAAAAGGCTGGCGTCACCACGGTCATCGACAACAGTTGGGCGACACCGATTTATCAGAAACCACTCGAGGCCGGCATCGATCTCGTCGTGCACTCCGCGTCCAAGTACATTTCCGGGCACAGCGATACGGTTGCCGGTTTGCTGGTCGGTAACGGCACGATCATCGACAAGCTCAAGCTGGAGACGACGCCCTATCTCGGTGCAAAACTGTCTGCACAGGAGGCGGCTTTGCTGTTACGTGGCCTGCGCACCCTCCCCCTTCGCTTGCAACGACACCAGGAAAGTGCGCTCAAGATTGCCGCACGCGTCGCTGATCATCCGGCAATAAGCTGCGTCCATCACCCAGGCATCAATCGGGCAGATTATTCCTTATTAAGGGGATATGGCGGCCTGTTCAGTTTTGAGGTCGCCAACACCATTGATATCCCGTCATTCTGTGATGCACTGACCCTGTTCCGTCTCGGCGTCAGCTGGGGCGGTCACGAGAGCCTGGTAATGCCGGCGGAGGTCTCGATCAACCAGGCCGGCGCACCGAGTGCGGCTGTTGATTTCGGCGTGCCACCGAGGCTGGTTCGTCTGTTTGTCGGCCTCGAAGACCCCGAGGAACTCTGGACGGATCTCGAGGCGGCACTCCAACATGCGTAAATCCATTTCCCTGTTTGAAGCAGCGCTGCCTTTACTGACCATGCTGGTCTGCCTGGTTGGTGGCGGATTCCTGTTTCCGATAGGAACGGAACTGCTGGTCTTCGTCATGTTTATCGCCGCTGCTGTCGCCGGACTGATCGCGTGGCGGTATGGTCATGGCTGGGAGGCAATCCAGGCATCGACCGGTGAGAAGTTCGCCGCTGTGCTGCCCGTCATCCTGATTCTCCTGTCCATCGGCATGCTCATCGGCACCTGGATGTTCAGCGGCACCATCCCGATGCTCGTTTACTACGGGGTCCAGCTCGTCAATCCGCAGTTCATGATCATCACGGCATTCCTGGTTACCGCAACGATGTCCCTGACCGGCTCGTCATGGGCTTCGGCGGGCACGATTGGCGTCGCCTTGATGGGGGTGGCCATCGCGATAGATGCCCCGCTGGCTGCCACTGCAGGTGCAATCGTGTCGGGCGCCTATTTTGGCGACAAGCTATCGCCGCTTTCCGATTCCACGAACATCTGCGCGATCGGTGCCAACGCCAATCTTTACGACCACATACGCAACATGGTCTATACCGCCGGTCCGTCGTTTATCGTCGCCCTGGTGGTCTATGCATTTGCGGGGTTAATCGTCGACGGAGGCTCGTCGGCCATGGACACGGTAGACCATCCTATCCTCCGTGAAATCGAGCAGGCTTATAACGTCAGCTGGGTCGTGTTCCTGCCAGCGTTTGTCGTCATCCTCGGAACATTCAACCGGCAACCGGCTGCGCTTGTCATGGTCGTGTCCTCGATCGTTGCCATGGTCGTCGGTGTCACCGCGCACGACTTCACCGCCTACAACGCCATCCTGAGCGCAATTGCCGGATTCAATATCGGCATGATCGACGCCATGGCTGGCGCTTCCAGTGACATGCTTAATTCACTGCTCAATCGTGGTGGCGTTAACTCGATGTCCAGTACCCTGATTATCATCATTGCCGCATTCCTGATCGCGGCTGGAATGGATGTCTCAGGTGGACTCGACAAACTTCTGCACACGATGATCGAACGCGCAAAATCTGTATTTGGACTTGTCTCGGCAACACTCGCATCTGGCGCGACGATGATCGCGCTGACAAGCCACGGTGGCGTGACGGCCTTGATCGTGGGCGGCCTGTTCCAGGACGGGTATAGAGAGCGTGGTCTCGCACCCGAGAACCTGTCGCGATCGCTCGAAGATTCGGTCACGATTCTCGAGCCGCTCATGCCGTGGACGGTTTCCGCGATCTTTATGGCAACGACACTTGGCGTGCCCACGGTCGAATACCTGCCCTGGGCCGTTTTCTGCATGACCGGCTGGATATTCTCGTTGTTGCTCGCCGCGTTTTATGAAAAGACCGGGTTCGGCCTCAAAACGGTCAAGGTCTAACCACCTGGCATCACCGGGCGCCCTGATAAAGCGTCGTCAGCCGATCTGCACGTAGCCCTGTCGTCCGAGTTCGATCAGCGTCGTCAGCGCCCAGTAGTCCACCTGGATTTCAGGTAGCAGGTCATCCTGATCGATTTCGCGTGCGAGCACGCCCTGGCCGCAGATATGAAAGGTCACGCCGGCGGCTGCAAGTTTCTGGATCAACTCGATGTTTGGATTGTCCTTGCCGTCATTACGCGCCTTGAATGCTTCGTTCTTCAGTCCGATCAAGCCGGAGCCGCGATGCAACACAATAGCGATCTTGCGGTTCTCCTCCGGGACACCGAACTTGTGCAAGGTGTTCATATAGACGGCGATAACCGGCAGGAACGGATAGGGGTCATCGAGATTGTCATCGTTCACGACCAGATCGAAAACCACCTTGTATTCCGTGTTCGGATCCGGTGCGTTGTGTGCGCCGGGCAGGTCACGCCCGACACCGAAGCCCGGGATGAGCACGTCATCATCGGCGTAAGCGACGCCGGTGAGCATGAGTGCGATCGTGGTCAGCACGGCGAGTCTTAACTTCTTCATGTGGATTCCCCCTGAATAAAATAAATGACCGGAAATACAGTAGCACACGGCCTCGCGACTGGAATGGCAATCAATCCGGTCGCGGACTTTACGAACGGGTGTTGAAGACCTGGGCCAGTGCGGCCTGCCCAACCACGCCATAGGGGCTGGCCATCGTCTCGATCACCTCGAAGTGATTGTAGTGTTCGGCAACGACCAACTGGACTGGTTTGCCGGTCGCATTGATAGCCGCAGCGAAGTCGCGGGAGTGACGCTGGAACTCACGCGTTTCCCGGGTTCCGTAAGCAACGACGACTGGCGCATTCAGATACTCGATATGGCGGATCGGGCTCAGGTCGTGTTCCATCGCATCGGTAAATGCGATGTATTCACCACGATGCGACAGCCGCACCGGCTCGAGGTCATAAATTCCACTGCAGCAGACGCCGCCCTTGATCACGTCGGCGGGCAGCGACATGGCGGACCAGTCCGTTGTCAGCAAAACACCCGCCAGGTGACCACCCGACGAATGCCCCGAGATGAAGATACGGTCGCGATCACCGTCAAACTGCTCAGCATTCTCGTAAATCCACGCCATGGCTCGTCGAAGTTGGTCAGCGATCGGGTAGAGACTGTCACCAACGTCCTGCACGAGGCTGAAGTCCAGTGCGACAAAGTGGATGCCGGCACCGACGAAGGTTTCCGCAAGGAATGCATAAGGTGCCGCCGTTCCCTGCTGCCAGGCACCGCCATGAACAAAGACATGGATCGGCGCGTTGGACATCGCCGCTGGAAATACATCCATCGCCTCGATGTCACGCTCGCCATAGGAAAAGCGGCGTGGACTGCCGAGCCGCTGACGGGCCAGCTCGCTGTTTGATCGATAACGGGAAATAACCTGCGCCGCATTCGGTGCGTAGTCACTCTGCGAGTACGCTGCGTTGAGCTCCTCCTGCGTCATGTCGAGAAAAATGTGCGCACCGTTGTCACCCTGGCGCCCGAGGACCGGCACCTGGGCCGTCATTGCCGCTGTCGCACCAAGGCCCAAGGTCCTCAGCACCGCCCGTCTCGAAAATTTGCTCATGTTTACTCCCGCATTGCGCCCGATTCACTTTGGAGGAATCGTTAGCCGGGTTCAACCGCAGGCGACAAAACGCTACCCTGTAACCTGACGCCTGGAGACCTGCTATGTGTGACGATCTGACAGAAAGAGACATCGACGCCTACCTCCACACCCATGGATTGACGCGCCGGACGTTTAACAAGGCGACGCTTGGAGCCACGATTACCGCAATGCTGCCGGCAGCCGCCAACGCAGTCGATGTCGTTGGCTCGGATGTCACCATTACGACACCGGATGGTGAGGCGGATGCCTACTTCGTCCACCCGGCCGAAGGCGCCTCGGCCGCGGTCATGTTCTGGCCGAGCATCGTCGGTATCCGGGAAACCTTCCGTGCAATGGGCGCACGCCTCGCCGAGTCAGGCTACGCCGTGCTCGTGATCAATCCCTACTACCGCACCCGGAGCGGGCCGGTGATTCCCGAGGACAAAGGCTTTCGGGACCCGGGCATGCGAGATGTCCTGATACCGTTTGCCCGCACCCTTTCACCGGCGACTTGCGTGACAGACGGCATGGCATTCGCAGAATGGCTGGAACAGCAGGATGCGGTTGATCCATCGAAAAAGATGGGCTCGATCGGCTATTGCATGACGGGCGCCTATTGCATGCGCCTGTCCGCGGCAATGCCCGACAAGATCGGTGCAGGTTGCTCGTTCCATGGCGGAGGACTTGTGACCGATGCCGACAACAGCCCTCACCGGCTGATTCCACAGATGAAGGCGTCTTTTCTCGTGGCGATCGCTGCCAACGATGACGAACGCAGCCCGGATGAGAAGAACGTCCTCAGGGCGGCGTTCGATGATGCGGGCGTCGCAGCCGAGATA
>CAZVWF010000023.1:9898-33930 GCA_964630795.1 uncultured Woeseia sp.
ATCGACCTAGCGGCCCGCAGAAACCGAGTCAGCAATACCGTTCAGGGTATCGGCCAACGCTGACTTCCGTTTACCCGTCATGCCAGCGCCGTCGTCATTGAGACCGGCCGCCAGTGACGCCAGCGCATCCGCCAGCGCCGTATCGTTGCCGCCGCTCTCCAGCATGGCGTCCGCACTCGCGAGCGCGGCACTCAGGCCGGCGTTCTGCGCATCGGTCAGTTCTCCGTCCCGATTGAGCTGGTCGATGTAAGCCCGCGCAACGACCGGCACATCCGGCCACACGACCGGGTGTTGTGTCTGTGGATTGAATACGCTGCCCTCGTCCGCCAGTTCTGCGGCGGCGACTTCATTCGCCGACAGGTACTCACTCGGCAGGAGTTTGAAAACGTCCATACCGCGCGTGATTTCCGTGCCGTAGATCCGGCCTTTGTACCAGTACGTCGACCAGTAGCCGCCGGTAATAAGGTGTTCCTCGTGGATCGGGCCGCGATCGAAGTACGCGATCTCAACCGGGTTGGACGAATCTGTGAAATCGACAAGCGACATTCCGCCCTGGTACCAGGCTTGCGCGAAGATATCGCGACCGGGCACCGGCACAACCGAGCCGTTGTGCGCTACGCAATTTTCTTTCTCGTCCTGCGGTGCCGGCAGCTTGTAGTAGCTGCGGAACTCGAGCTGGCCGTCAACGATGTCGTAAATCGCGTCGGCGCCCCAGGTAACCGGGTCATAAGTTCGGCAACGCGGACGGCCACCGCCACCCCACTCGTCCGTAAAGATCACTTTCGTACCGTCATTATTGAACGTAGCCGAATGCCAGTAGGCGAATCCAGGATCGACGACTTCGTCCATGCGCGTCGGATTGAACGGATCCGAAATGTCGAAGATGATGCCGTTGCCCGAGCACGCCCCGCCAGCGATTCCCAGCGACGGGAATACCGTGATGTCGTGGCACTGGTTGGTCATACGGGATTCCTGCGTTTCATCGCCATGGTCGCCGCCCTGCCACAGGCCGGCAAGCCTGCCGGTCTCCTCATCGGCAAAAACCGTGGGGCTGGAGACGATGCGCGACCGGTGCGGTGCGGCAACCGGAATCTCGATGACATCGATGCGGAACAACGACGTGCGCTCATCCGGTGAAACATTACAACCTTCGAGTTCTTCGCCATCGCGCACAGATCCCGTACCCGAGTTAAAGACGATGATTTTTTCGTCGTCCGCAGAAACGATTGAATGCGTATGCGAGCCGCGACAGGTTTGTACCTGTCCGACCTGCCGCGGGCGACGCAGGTCACTGATGTCAAAGATCCGAATACCGCGGAAGCGCTCTTCACTGACGTCCTCGGCGATGCCCTGCAGGCCACAGTCGATGCGACCGCGCGTCTGCTCTACCGACATGATCAACAGGTCGCCGGCGACGGATACGTCACCCTGCCCACCCGGGCAAACGACCGAACTGAAGTGCTCCGGAATACCGTCCGCATCGAGCTGGTAAACGTTGAAACCGTGGTAGCTGCCGGCAACCATCTTGTCATCCGCAAATGCCATGTCAGTATTCGAGAAACTGAGGAGCGGTGAGCGCTCACCCCACTCAGTACCTTCGTTGTCCTGGTTGTCGGCATCTTCGTCGGCATCCTCATCCGAATCAGGATCCGGTTTTGCAGGCGGCAAGCCCATCGGGTTTTCCGGGTCGAAGAAGCCCGGCGGTTTTGGCAGGAATGCAAGCAGTTCCATATTCATGATCGCCTGGCCCGCGTCCATGAAGCCTGCTGCCAGTCCGGCGCGCGGATCAGTTGACAGGCTCGCAAGCATCCCGTTCATGCGCTCGATTTCCTGCGACTGGTCGTTGGTCACGTCGTTGACGAACTGGAAAAGGACTGGATCGTAAGCAGAACCGGGTTGTTCAAGAAGATTCTCAACCATCGTCACGGCGCCCTCGTGATGGGCGATCATCAGGGTCAGGAAGAGCCTGTCGAAATCGGTCCCTTCGAGTTCTGCAAGCCGCGCCATGTCCTCGGGGCTCGCCATGCCGGCCATTTCGTGCGACATATGCATGGCGGAGTGCATAGTCGCTTCCGGCACTGCCTCCCCTCGGTCGCTGAGCCAGCCTGCCATGAACTCGATCTCGTCGACCTGTGACGCGTCAATGCGTCCGGCCATATCACGAAGTTCCTGGTTGTTGGTTCGGTCGGCGGCGAGTTCCGACATCTGCACAGCCTGATTGTGGTGCGGAATCATGTCCTGCATGAACTTGACGTCATCCGGCGAGTAGTTGTTGCCCGCGATCTCGACCGCCTCGTTGGCGCTCAGGTCACGCACGTCTTCGCCCGGTGCGCCCGGTAGGACGATCGGAACATCCTGGGCCATGGTGAGACCGGCATAAGCAAAAACAATAAGTCCAAATACGGCGCGCGCAATGCGACGCACGAGGGTTTCAGGTGTAACAGGCATTGGATTGGCCCCTTTACTAGAGTCTTTTATTTATTCGGGCTGGACGGCCCATCTTGCTGTCCACAATTTACCAGATTGCCGGCCCCAAAGGGTGCCAAATCCGGATCGGCTACCGCAGGCTGGGAAATCGGCGGGCGGCGTAAAAAGTAAAGTCGCTGATCCTGTGCCCGCTAAGGGCTGAGGTTAAGCTGGAGCGTCGCGATCTTCTGGTCAAAGTTCAGGTTGCCGGTCCAGGTCTCCTCGACCGGCAGCACGACCCCAACGAGCGCAACCTCTTCGCCTGGCATCAATGTAAGCGGCGCAACAATGTCACTGCTGGCAACGTTGAGTAATCGCCAGCGAATATCGACATCCGCAGAAGTGATCGTGGCATTAAAGCTGACCGGTGCCGCAGTGCCGTTCGTTATCCTAAAATAATTGGCGCCGTACACCATGGCATCCAGTCCCAGGTCTGACGGGATGTCGGCGGCATCGACGTCCGTCACAGCGACTGTTCTCGGCCAGTCCCCACCCCTCGTAAAATGCGCGCCGTCATCCTGATCGGCGACAAACCACCGCCATTGCATGAACTCGGCTACGCTATCGTCGAGCGTGACGCCACGTTCAGTCAACAAGACATTGCGAAGTGCATCGAAATAATCCGGTCGCGCGTCGCCGACATTGCTGCGCGTGCCGCGCCAGACCCGGGCATAAAAGCCAGGGTCGCCCTGGAAAAAGCGATCGTGCAGGTAATGCAAATACATCGCCGCAGCGTAGGTGTACCAGGTGGCACCAAAATCATCGTAAAACAACGACCATTCCGGATTATTCTGGAAGTCGCGAATCTCGAAGAACCAGTCATTTTGCTCCGGATACACGAGCGCCTCTGCGAAGGTCGCGCCGGCTTCGTAGTGTTGGCCATCCTCGGTCCAGTCATCACTGGCCTGTAACGCATGATTGAGCTCATGCGCCATATAGGTATCGAGTAGCACCCCGCCGGTGGCACCACTGACATCGATAGCCATGTAGGTGGTCCAGTCTGCATACGGGGTTGCCGGATTCGTGTTGATCCCGGAAACAAACGCGCCGTCAATGCCCGGCCAGATAAAGACATCGTAGCGACCATCCGGTCCGCACGCTCCCTGGTCGTCGAGCGGCGCTGTGAAGCCGAGCGAGTCGACTTGCACTAACCATGACTCCTCGAGCAGCGCGATCATCTCCAGCGCTTTGGTTTCGTCACCCGTGCGCTGGTAGTGGACCATCAGTGGTCGCAGTCCGGACGACGAACTCAGCGGCCAGTACTCCGTATCGGTGCAGGGATCGGCGTTGCCCGGCACAGCACCACAGTACTCGACCGCGTCGTTGCATGCGACGGGCGGTGGTGGCGGTGGCGGTGCGGGCGGCGCCGGGTGGGCAGCACTGCCACCGCCGCCTCCACAAGCCGCGAGCGCAGTGCAAGCCAACAGCAGCAACATCGTGCGTCCAACCAGGGCCGGGTTATTTCTGATTTTCAATTGAACTCCGGCGGACGGGTCATTGTTGTTCCAGGCGATCACTTTGATTCCACCGGTTGAAGTGTAATCCAGACCGGTCCTGCCGGTCACCGCAGACGGGTGGATTCGTCAAACACAGGGCCCGATCACGCTGCCCCGGCGCTTCAGCTGCTATAGTGAAGGCATGAGAAAAGAGGCCTACGCAATTCAGGCATGTCAGTTTCTCCTCGCAGTCGCCATCAGCGTCTGCGGCCCCCATCTGAGTGCGCAAGCACAGGAAACTTCCGAGCAGGACGTCTCGGCGGGCAACGCGATTGATGAGATTGTCGTCGTCGTCGGCCGGGACGGCAAATCAATCGATGTCGATACCCTGCGCCTCGAGGAAGCACGCCTCAAAGTTATCCGTGAATTCCGGATCGAACGGCACAAGCAGGAAGAGGAACTGTGGCGACTGAAATTGCGCTCGGTGATGCAACGCAAAACCTCGCGCATTGTCTGGGGCTATGACGCCCAGGATGAAGCTGCCCGGTTTCGCTATTCACAGGCCCACTACTTGCCGATTGACCGCGTGGTGCCCGCTACGTTTGTCAGCATACGATTCTGACGCGCTGCCGGAATCCGTCCCAGGGCAAAATGGCGCCCGGAATCGTTCGCTATCGACTAAAAGCGGATGACGGATCGTTCGTCGAAGGAGAGGTCAACAATGCTGCCCGGTTCCGGCAACTCAACGGCATCCTGATTACTGACCAAAACCACGACCTGTTGATCCAGGTACCGGCCGACCAGTTTGACGCCAGAACCCATAAACACGTGCGTATCGAGGGTCATGCTGATCTGTTTGCCGGACCGGTCTCCGGCAGATACGACAGACAGTGCCTCGGGCCGCAGACCCACCTCTGTGCCGTCTTCAAGCGTCAGGAAATTGCATTCGCCCAGGAAGTCCGCAACAAAAGGATTGACCGGCTCGAAATATAAATCCCTGGCGGTTCCTTCCTGAACCACCCTGCCCGCATCAAGGATGACGATGCGATCGGACAAGTGCAGCGCTTCTTCCTGATCGTGCGTCACATAGATGATTGTCGCGCCGATATCTCGATGCAACTGCCTCAACTGCAGCTGAATGGACTGACGCAGGTTCTTGTCCAGCGCGCCCAGCGGTTCATCCATCAAGAGGATATCCGGGTTGATAACCAGTGCCCGGGCCAATGCAACGCGCTGTTGTTGTCCGCCGGACAACTCTGCCGGAAATCGTTGGGCAAGATCTGAAAGGCTGACGAGCGCCAGAACCTCATCGACCCTTTTGGCGATTTCCGTTGCGGAGCGCTTACGCATCTCCAGCCCAAAGGCCACGTTTTGATACACGCTCATATGCGGGAAGAGCGCATAGTTCTGAAACACCATGCCAATGTTGCGTTCGGCGACGGGCGTGCCGCTGACATCGCGTCCACCGATTTCAATCGTCCCCGTATCGTGGCACTCGAATCCGGCAATGACTTTCAGTAGCGTCGTTTTGCCCGAGCCCGATGCGCCCAGCAAGGTACAAAACTCACCCGCCGGAATATCGAGATTGACGTCTTTCAATGCGGCAACGTCCGCATAGCGCTTCGTCAGGTTATGGACTGTCACGGACTTGTGCGCGCTTGCGTTCATTACGATGATGACCTCCGTGACAGGAACAGGTTTATGACCAGCAGGAGCATCGAGACGAGGATGACCAGCACGGATACCGCGATAATCGTCGGGTCGATCTCGTGCGCAATGCCTTCGTACATGATTCTCGGTAATGTCCGTGACCGGATGTTGGTCAGGAACAGCGCGAGGACGACGTCGTCAAAACTCTGGATGAACGCGAACACGGCGCCAGCCATCATGCCCGGCGCAATTGCTGGCAACATGACGCGCCGGAACATCACCGGCCAGCTGGCGCCAAGACTGAGTGCCGCCGCCTCCTGGTTGCGATCAAAGCCCTTGAGTGCCGATCGAACGGTAATGAAGACGAACGGGGATGCGAGAACACTGTGCGCGATGCCAAGCGTCACCGGGCTGCCCAATACATTGAACGGCGCCAGCAGGTAGAACAGCCCAACGGCGAGGATAATGACCGGGATTACCATCGGCAGGATGATCAGCGCCTCGAGCCACGGCCGGGCACGCCGCCCGATACGATCCACGCCCAGCGCTGCGAGCGTGCCGAGCGGCACGGAGATCGCAATAGCGACCGCTGCAGCCTGCAGCGAGTTCCATACACCGGTCATCCAGCGCCGCTCGCTGAAGAAACTCTCAAACCAGCGCAGGCTATAGCTTTCGGGCGGGAACTCGAGAAACGGGGACGCGCCGAGGCTCATCGGAAAGACGATGACGATGGGAGCAATAAGGAACAGCGCTACCAGCACGCCAGCGACCGCCGTTGCCTTTCCGCCCGCCGATCGTTTTCGCCGGCCCTCGCCCATCGTCGAGTTGACGCCTCGTCCCCCTCCGCCGCTCATCAGCCGGTCGAGACCGAATGCGCGCTGGAAAAACACAAACACGATCAGCGTCGCGACGAGAAGAATGACCGACAGCGCCGCGGCGAGTCCCCAGTTAAGCGTACGATTGATGTTCTCCGCGATCAGCATGGCAATCATTTGCTGCCCCGGCCCACCCATCAGCGCGGGTGTAATGTAGTAGCCAATCGCACTCATGAACACGATCGTACCGCCGGCGATCACGCCCGGCATGGTCAGGGGAAGCAAGATGCGTCGCCCAATCGCAGGCGCGCCCGCCCCCAGGCCTTCGGCTGCCTGGATCAGCGACCGGTCCACCGCACGAAATGCGGCATAGAGCGGTAATACGACGAACGGCATCAATACGTGGGTCATACCGATCAGGACGCCCGACAGGTTGTAGACAAAGGCCAGCGGCTCATCGATGAGGCCGGCAGACATGAATAAATCGTTCAGGACACCGTTGCGCTGCAGCAGAACGATCCAGGCCGTCGTTCGGACCAGTGCGCTCGTCCAGAACGGCAATAGCACCAGCACGAACAGCAATTTACGAACATTTTCGGACACCGTCGCCAGAAGGTAGGCAAGCGGGTAACTGAGCGCGACCGACAACAGCGTCACCAGCAAAGCGATACCGAATGTGTTGAACAGCACACGCCGGTAAACCGCAACCTCGACAATTCGCGCGTAGTGGTCTGCGGGTCCGGCATCGCCGCCGAGACTCAATGTGAGAAGCGAAACGACGGGCCACAAAAAAAACACCGCGAGCAGCAGGAGCAACGGTGACACGCCCGCCCATGGCCAGGCTCCTGCCGGCAGTCTCATTGCCCGCTCACCAGCAAGCTGCGCGGATACCGGGTCAATCGCTCGTAACCATCATCAGTGACGAGAATCGTCTCTGACATGCCGAGGCCGCGCGCCAGCAGGTAGGTGTGAAATGTCATGCCGGGTTGGAAAGTCCAGTCCGCTTCCGGATGCGCTTCGAGGATTTCGCCTCCGGAAGGCTCAATGAGTAAACCGACGGAGTAGAAGGTCTTGTTCGTGTATTCACGCTTGAGCCCCGCCTCGAGCACGCGTTGGCGGTAAACACCGTCCGGTACCGTTGCAGCAACACCCGGGCGAACTTCGGCGAGCGCGGCATCCTGGATTTCAATCATTGTCTGGACGGTCTGAAAATCATCGTCCGTTGCCTCGTTGACTTTGATTGGCCGCATAAATCGCGCGTGGTAGTGGCGAACGTGCGGAGTTGTCTCAAGTTGTACGATGTCGCCGCGGCTGAGGGTGCGATCGGTATAACCGCCGTGTAAATGCAATGCCCGTTCGCCGGAAGACAACACGCCGGGACCCGGTCGGTCGCTACCTGCCCGAATCATTGCGGCACAGATTTCAGCCGCCATCTCACGTTCGGTTGCGCCTTCCACAGCAATGGCAACGCCGGCGCCCATTCCGGCCTCTGCGGCACGGGCAGCACGGCGCTGATACTCGATCTCGGCAGGCGACTTGACCAGGCGCATCTCTGAGACAATCCGCGATCCGTCCGACCATTCGACGTTCGGCAATCCGGACTTCAGTGCTTCGAATCGACCCACGGACAACGGCCATGCGTACATCTCGATCGCAACCCGGGCGCGCTCGCCAACCGTTTTCCTGATGGCCTCGACTGCAATCGCGTTCTTGTCGTCACTGTCAGTCCAGAAGACGCGCTTGGGGAATATGCAGGTCAGGTCCAGGTAGTACGCCTCGACGTCGCGGCAAACGATGACCGGGTCGCCGTCGGCCGGGATGATCGCAAACTGAAACGACGAATAGCCGCGCGTGAAAAAACCCGTTGACCACGTAACGCTCTCGGGAAAGAAAGCGAGCAAGGCGTCAATTTTTTGCTCTGCGAGTTTGGCCTGGATACGAGCGGCGCGCGCGCGAATCTCACTCGGCTCGAACCAGGGATCGGGTAGCACCGCGCGCCTACTCCTGCAGCATGGCGGTGTATGCCTCGGCGGTTTCGGTCGCGCGCTCCGCCCACCATTCGATGTCCATGAACAACGCACGCTCGATTCGTTCGGGCGTCGAAGGCAGGCGTGCTGCCCGCGCCTCGTCAATAGACTCCATCGCGCTCGGCGTAATCGGGCCATAAGCGATCCACTCGCTCAGCCTGGCCTGCGCCTCCGGCTGAACGATGTAGTTGAGGAACTGCAACGCCTGATCCACGTTGGCGGCCCCTGTCGGGATCATGAAATACCCGGCCTGTGCGACCGACTGCCCCCACGAGATCTCGATATCGAGACCGTCATCGATGCCTGACTGGAATCGCCCGTTCCAGCCAAGCGCCATGACGACCTCGCCACTGCCCAGTGCCTGCACGGGCTGCGCCCCGCTCGTCCACCAAAACGCGACGTGCGGTTTGAGTGTCCTGACCTTGTCGAGTGCGCGTAAAAAGCCATCCCCGGTGCTCAGCACCTCGTAGACGTCGTCCGTCGCAACGCCGTCGGCAATCAGCGCAGCCTCGAGGACCGTTGCCGGACGATCTGGCAGTGCGCGACGCCCGGGAAACCGTTCGACATCCCAAAAATCTGCGAAAGACTTCGGCCCACCATCGGGGAATGCGTCACGCGCGTAGCCGATGACTGTTGAAAAAATCTCGGACGGGATACCGTAAGCATTGCGAACTTCTTTTAGCACGCCATCCTGGTCGACCATGTCGTTGGTAATTTCGACAAACAGTCCCAGATCGGCACCGCGCATGAGTGTCTCGCCACCACCGGTCACGACGTCCCACTCGACATTGTTGGTCTCGACCATGGCCCTGATGCGCGCGACCTCCGGTTCGGTGTCGCGGTAGACCTCGATGCCCGTCTCTTCACTGAAGGGTTCAACCCAGGCCCGCTCTACCGCTGCCTGGTAGGCTCCGCCCCAGCTGGCAAACACCATGGAGTTCGTATTTTCCGGAATATCTCCGGAACAACCGGCTACGACGGTTGCTGCGATGATGATCAATGGACGCAATGTCATGGATTGTTCCCTGTAGCGACAAGCCCGGCGAACCGCCGCAACATCGTCTTTGCCGTATCGGCCTCAACAGCGACACGATGTAACTCATCGACATCGGCACCATCCGCTTCCAGGTCCCCGCGATTCTCTTCGAACCAGCTTCGCGACTCCTCGAGCGTTACATCCGGGTGCCCCTGGATGCCCCAGACCGGCAAATCGCGATAGCGGAATATGTGGTTCGGACAATCCTCGCTGGTGGCGATGATGGTCATGTCCGGGTGGTCACCCCGCACCTCGTCGTTGTGCCAGACAAACATCTCGACCGCGGGATGCAGATCTACGGCGATTGTGTCGTCGACAGCCGCCTTCGAGACGTCGAGAAACTTGAAGCCGAATTCGCAGGTGTTGCGACGATAGACCTGGTCCCGACCGCAAAGCGCGGACGCCAGTATCTGGTGACCGAAACAGACGCCCAGCATCGGGATGCCCTTAGCAGCGGCCTCGACAATCAGCTCGTGTTCGCGATGAATGAACGGGACGTCCTCATAGGCGCCGTGCGGACTGCCGGAAATATAGATTCCGCCATACCCCGACAATCGTTCCGGGAATTCGCCATTGAATGCCCAATGCCGATCCACGTCGAGCCCCCACGACTCAAAACGCTCGTCGAGCTTAACCACTGACTCGCGAGTGGTTCCATTCTGGAGAAAAAGCAAGCGCCCGGCTGCCACGCGAGTGTTCCTTTTCTTGTATCGCGCCTTCAAGCGACGGTATCAGCTATAGGGTCGGACCGCCATACAGGAGACTGGCAGATACAGAATCACCGCTTAGCGATTGGTGAATTGCGCAATCCGATCCACTTATCACTTCCTTTAACTTTCGACATAATGACCCGGCGGTCAAATCCGCTACTATGTGCCCCTTCTCGCGACCGGGCCTGGCAAACGGAACACCAAACGTGGATGAGCAGAACAATCCTTCTTTAAGGCCTTTCTCCATCGCTGGACTCGTACTTGTGTGTGCGTGCGCGCTGATTGCTGCCCCGGTATCTGCACAGGAACAGGATCGGTCAACGGTCATCTACGACGCAATCTACTTCGAGCAATTCAATCCCGTCACGCTGGAGGACATGATTCGCTTTATACCGGGTGGCGCAGCCGTTCTCAGAAGAGGCGGTGGTGGCGGGAATAACAATAACCGGGGATTCGGCGCCAATGACGTGCAGGTCCTGATAGACGGTCGGCGAATGTCTGGCAAAGCCAACAACATGAACACCAACCTGTCGAGAATTCAGGCCGCACAGGTAGAGAGGATCGAACTGATCCGCGGCAACGCAGAAGGCCTGGATATTCGCAATGAAGGGACGATCTACAATGTGATCCTCCGTGAAGGAGGCACTGATTCGTCTACCCGGTTCATCGAAGTCGGCGCCACCGCGGTCCATGACATGCAGGTAGAACCATCGGTCCTGGTTTCCTACAACACCAATCGCGGCGCGATGACGTCAAGCCTGAGCTATGAATATGAAACGAAACCGCGGCTTGAAAGAACGGACGAGAACGTTTTGGAGCCGGACCGCACGCCAAGGGAATTCCGGGCCCAGGACGTTAAAAGGGATCGAGCGAGCCATAGATTGACAGGCACGCTGGGTTACGAATTCCAGGGGGGCACAACCTTAAACCTCAACGCCCTTTATTCGGACAATTCAAACAGGCAGGACAGACTCGAGGACCAGTTTCTCTTCGGCCCGGATAATTCGCTGGTCCCGTCCGCGATCGAAGTTGGCGACATTCGCTTTGAAGACCAGCGCTTTGAAATTGGCGGCGATATCGAAGTCGATGTGGGACGAATCGGCCGCCTCAAGACGCTCTTCGTCGTCAACCGATCTGAACATGACGATTCGATCGTGCAGGATGAGATCGAGAATGGCACGCCAACGCGCCTGTTCTCAAGCATCGCCGATTACGACCAGGTCGAGACCATTTTGCGGTCGACGATGACCAGCAACTTCGGACGGCATACCTGGGAGTACGGCGCAGAGGGGGCCTTTAACACGCTGGACAAGAGCTTCGCCTTCAACGGCGACCCGCTGGAAAATGCCGTCGTCGAGGAAGATCGCTACGACATCTTCGTTACCTACAGCACCCCGCTGTCGGACAAGCTCAACCTGCAGGCTGCCTTAACGGAAGAACTGTCGACCATCTACCAGAACCGGGACGGCGTGACCAACGAACGCGATTTTCAGTATCTCAAGCCGCGACTGGAGCTCCGTTACGACCAGACCGCGTCCGACCAGTTTCGGCTGCTGGCAGAGCGCACTGTCAGCCAGCTGAATCTCAATGACTTTGTTGCCAGCCGTAACGTCGATGATGACACGATCAATTTTGGCAATCCGAACCTGGTACCGGAAAAGACCTGGACCTTTTCGCTGGGCTACGAACGGCGTTTTGCCGATGACGGAGGCTCGCTTGAGCTGGAAGTGGTTTACGAGGACATCTCCGATCACATCGACAAAATTCTGATCGGGACGGATGATTCCGGCATAGGCAATATCGGATCCGCGCAGAAGCTTAACTTTAATCTCGATCTCACAACCCGATTTGGCTTCATCGGTGCGCCAAATGCGTTGCTGACGTTTTCATATACCTATGATGATAATGAGGTCACGGACCCGTTCACCGGCGAGAAGCGACGGATAAAGAACTCCACTCCGCACTATTTCCGCGTCAATTATCGCCATGACCTGGAAAATACGGACTTCGCTTATGGCATCGTCATGCACCGCCGCACCTATCGCGAGCGGCAGGATGTCTCCCTGTACGAACTAACCAGGCTCGAGGCCCACCTCGACTATGTTTTTGCCGAATATAACTTCACCGAGAACGTAAAGATGCGCTTCCAGGCGGCGCATAACATGAATCGTGACGCGCGCACTCGCGATAAAACGTTTTACGACGGGAATATCGCCAACGGCGTTGTCAAGAGAATCGACTACCAGTACTGGATTGTCGTTCCCGATTACGTCCTGAGTTTACAAGCCACGTTCTGATTTGACGTTGGCCACAATGGTCACGAGGTACCGGGCCCAAGCATCACGAATCTGCATATCGCTTCGCGATCCGGCGGTAGGCTTCCCTGAACGGTATGCCCTCTTTCGCCACGAGTTCGTACGCCCGTTCCGTGGCGTAGAGCTCATCGCTCATCCTGATTTGATCCGGCTTGAACGTCACACCCGAGACCAGGTGCGCCATGATATCGAGACTGTCGGTCGTCAGGTCGATAGCCCGGAATAACGGCGGCTTCACGCGCTGCAGGTCACGCTGGAATCCTGACGGCAGTTTGGCGGTGATCATCATGCATTCGTCCAGGCAGGCGAGCACCGTCGCTGCAGCACCGCGTACCAGTTCGAGCACGTCCGGGTTTCTCTTCTGCGGCATGATCGACGAGCCCGTCGTCACCGCCGATGGCAGGTCGATGTAACTGTACTCCTGCGTGTAGTACAACAGGAGGTCGCTCGCTAAACGGCCCAGGTCCTGCATTACGAGCGACAACTCGAAGAGCATTGTGCTCTCCGCTTTCCCTCTCGAGAGTTGCACTGCCGTAACCGGTGACTGAGTCTCGCCGAAGCCGAGCTTCCTGGTGGTCGCCTCCCGGTCGATGGATAAGCCCGGTGTTCCGTACCCGGCCGCACTGCCCAGCGGGTTCTTGTCCGCCCGTCGCCGCGACGCTTGCAGGCCGGCGATACCGTCGGTGAAAGCCTCCTCGTACGCGCCGCACCACAGGGCAACCGACGATGGCATGGCGTGCTGCATGTGCGTGGTACCCGGCAGTTCAACATCACCTTGCTTGCCGGCGAGGCCATGAAGGGATGCCACCAGGCCTTCGACGCTTTGAACCACCGCGTCGGTGGCGTCCAGCAGGTACAGGCGCAATGCGACCAGCACCTGGTCGTTGCGGGATCGGCCGAGGTGTACACGTGCGCCCGCGTCACCGATCAATGCCGTCAACCGGGTCTCGAGCGCGGTGTGTGCGTCCTCGTCCTCCAGCGTGATGTGCCACTCACCGGCATCGAACTGTTCGAGTAACGTCGACAATCCGTCAACGATCGACCGACAATCGTCGTCGGTCAGGTAGTCCTGTTCATGGAGCATTTCCGCGTGGGCGATGCTTGCCCGCACGTCATAGCGAACGAGCCTGGCATCCAGCTTGTGGTCTTCACCTGCCGTGTAACGCAGGACGCGTTCGTCCAGCGGTTCGCCTTTATCCCAAAGCCGGCTCATCCGTGCTCCCCTTTCAAGCTTGTTTGCTGCGGAGGCGATACCGTATCACCAACAGCACCGCGAGTTGTGCAATCAGGGCGGCAAACACCAGCGAAGTAGACGCTGTGAGTCCTGCGGCGACAAAACAGGCAAAGGCGATGGCGCCGTTGGTCAGTGCGTAGGGTAGCTGCGTCTGGAAATGTGCCAGCGGTGTCGTGCCCGCCCCGGTGGATGACAGGATCGTGGTTTCGGATATAGGCGAGGAGTGATCGCCAAAGAGGCCACCGGAGAGAACCGCGCCAATGGTCACGGACAGGTCGGCGCCCGTCGCGACGGCAGCCGGGATCGCCAACGGCATCATGATAACGATCGTTCCCCAGGATGAGCCGGTGGCAAAAGAGATGATCGCCGACAGGATGAATATGACCACCGGCACCAGCCAGCCGGGCAACCCGTCGCGCGCGATCTCCGCGACATAGGCGCCGGTGCCAAGTGTTTCGCTCAGGTCGCCGAGTGTCCAGGCCAGCACGAGCGTTGCCGCGATCGGCATCATGCCGGACATGCCACGTATGTAATCGGTGAAGGACTCCGTCGTCGATTTGACACCGAGCCCGATCAACAGCGCGAACAACGATACCGCGGCCAGCAGGTAGGCCGTCGACAGGCCGGCACGAAAATCCGGTCCCGATACCTGCTCGAACGGGAAGCCGAGCGAACCGAGTATGGTGAACAGCCCGACACCGAGAACCGCGAGCGGCAGCCAGATCAGGATCGGCCTGGCTTTGTCGTCGGCCGGCTCCGCCGACGTTGATGGCGTAACTTCAATGTCACCCGCCTTTTCCTCTGCAGCGGCCATCGGGCCGTAATCGAAACGCAGGAAGGTGAGTATCGGCACGATTGCGATCGCCAGCCACGCATAGAACTGGTACGGGATGGCGGCGACAAATGCCTCCCACTCATTGATTGCAATGTCGCTGGCTTCGAAGGCACCGGCGATCACGCTCATGATGAAGACGCCCCAGCCGATGAACGGAATGAGAATGGCAACGGGCGACGAGGTCGAATCCAGGACGAACGCGAGCTTCTGGCGCGACACACGCAAGCGGTCCACGAGCGGCTGGAACACGGGGCCGACGATCAGCGGAGTACCAAGATCCGAGAAGAAGATGGCGATGCCACCAAACCACGCACCCACTTGTGCACGCGCCCGGGTCGACACCCAGTGCGCTGCGGCTCGTGCAAAGGCAGACCCACCGCCCGAGGTTTCCACAAGCTTCACGAAGCCGCCGATGAATGCGAGTAGCACGAGCACGCTGGCGTTGTAGGAATCTGCCACTTCGGGCACCAGGTGGTCCCGGACCAGTGACGGCAGGAACATCAACACACCGGCGTCGCTCACCATCAGCGCTGCCACGAGAACGCCGACGAACAGACCGACGAGCACGTTGCGCAGGTAAAGGGCGACGAACAGGGTCGCAATGACGGGTGCGAGCGAGGACAGACCGGGCTCGGTCATCCCGCAATGCCTGCAGGAACGGTTGTCTCAGTATCCAATTGACATATTGCTCTCATAGTTCATTTCCAGGCGTCAAAGGCATCATTCAGTTCCACGCCAAGCCCGGCACCGGTCGGCACAGCGATTTTTCCTTCGTCGTCCAATGCAAAAGGCTTGTCCTTGAGCAGATCCGTAATCGTACTGTGCGACCAGAACTCCACCATACAGTATCTATCGTCATTCACAGTGGCCTGGAAGTGCAAATCTGCCGCGAGCCCGATTGCGGTATTCCAGCCATGTGGGATCACGTGCAGGTTATTTTCAGTGGCCGCGGTTCGAATGTTTTGCATCTGCGTCAGGCCACCTACCCGCGTGCAATCCGGCTGCAGAATGTCGAGCGCTTGCAGGTTCGCCACCTTTTCGAAGTCTTTCGACAGCACAAAATGCTCGGCGCCGGCGATGGCGATGTCAGTGGTCTTCGTGAGTTGTGCGAATTCATCGAAGGCCCTGGGCGACAATGGCTCTTCAAACCAGAGGAAGTCCTGCGCTTCCAGCACTTTGGCGGTTTTAAGCGCCCAGTCGTATTCCGGCGTCCAGTTCGGATCAGACCCGTATACGTCCAGCATGAGTTGAATGTCATTGCCAACGATGTTCCTGGCAAACGCCAGCAGCCTGGCTTCGCGACGGTCCCATTCTTCGTCGGACAGGCTGCTGTCACGATGACCGAAAGCCTCGATACAGAGTTTGACCGCCCTGAACCCCTGGTCCACGAACGATCGTAAAACCTGCTCGAAGGCATCGCCTGGTTTTGCCCCGGTCATGGGCAGGTCAACCGTCACATAGGCAAGAACGCGATCCCGCTTCCGGCCACCGAGCAATTCACTGACCGGCCGGCCTTCTTCCTTGCCCCTTATGTCCCAGAGCGCGATATCGATGGCGCTCATTGCAATCGTCAACGCGGTGTCGGACGTATGCAGTGCTTCGGGATCGCGTCGATAAAGCGCCAGTGCCTCACGCACACGGTCGGCGCCAGCATAGGCCGAGCCAAGGCCTGCCAGTCCCTCCGGAGTGGTCAATTCGAGCAGGGTTATATCCCTGACATCACCATCACCCCAGTCCACAGCGGGCAACGAGATTATTTCAGCGTTTCCGTTCATCCTGGGTGGATACCTGTCCTGTCGGTTTCCTTGCACGGCCGGGGCGCGTGGGATTGAGCAGGAGAAATGATAGTCTTGCCCGCTCAACTTACAAAGAACAAACAACGTTGAATACCGTTACCCAACTCCGCGGCCGGTTGGTCCTCGCTGTCAGTATTTGCTCGATGCTGGCACTGGCTGCCTGCACGCCGGAAGCAAACGAAAGCGGAGATAGCGAGACTGTTGAAAACGGCATGCCCAACATCGTCATCTTCTACGTGGACGACCTGGGTTACGGCGACGTCGGCAGTTACGGCGCCATTGGCATCGAGACACCGAACATCGATCGCCTGGCCGCAGGCGGCGTTCGGTTTACCGATGCGCATAGCACGGCAGCCACCTGTACGCCTTCGCGCTATTCACTGCTGACCGGCGAACACGGGTTTCGACTCGAGGCCGACATACTCGATGGCGATGCGCCGTTGCTGATCCGGCCCGGCACGCCGACGCTGCCGTCAATGCTCAAGAATGCCGGTTATGCGACCGGCGTGGTCGGCAAATGGCATCTTGGCCTGGGTGACGGCAACCTCGACTGGAACGGCGACATCAGTCCCGGGCCCCTCGATATCGGCTTCGACTACGCCTTCCTGTTGCCGGCCACCGGGGATCGCGTGCCGACGGTTTACGTCGAGAACCGCGAGGTCGTCGACCTGGACCCGGGCGACCCGATCGCGATCAGCTACTCGGGCAAGGTTGGCGATCGTCCGACCGGTTACGAAAATCCTGACCTGCTCAGGTTCGCGGCCGATCCGCAACACAGCGATACGATTGTCAATGGCGTCAGCCGCATCGGCCACATGGGTGGCGGTGAATCCGCGCTGTGGGTCGATGAAGAGTTCCCGGATGTGTTTACGGCGAAGGCGGTGCAATTCATTCGGCAAAATCAGGACCAGCCGTTCTTCCTGTTCCGTTCCTTTCATGACATTCATGTACCGCGGCTACCGCACCCCCGCTTCGAGGGCGCATCAACGATGGGCCCGCGTGGCGATGCGATCGCGCAGGTTGACTGGATGGTGGGTGAGGTCGTTGCGGAACTCGAAGCACTGGGCATCGCCGACAACTCCCTGTTGATCTTCACGAGCGATAACGGTCCTGTCCTGGACGATGGCTACACCGATCAATCGGTGACCCTGCTGGGGGAACACAAGCCATGGGGACCGTTCCGTGGCGGCAAGTACAGCGCGTACGAGGCGGGCACCAGGGTGCCAACGATTCTGTACTGGCCGAGCTCGGTCCGCTCTGTCGTGAGCGATGCACTCGTGTCCCAAGTTGATCTCTATGCATCGCTCGCCGCCCTTTTGCAGCAGGAAGTTTCCGATGGCGAAGCAATCGACAGTCGCAACCAGCTCGATGCCTGGCTCGGCCGAAGCGAAACCGGTCGCGAGTACCTGCTCGAAGAATCGGTAGGTACCTTGTCGCTACGCAAGGGCAACTGGAAGTACATACTCCCGTTCGACGGGCGTGACGGTTTGGAGTGGGTTGCCGACGACAAGGATATCGAAGGGGGTTTCGTTATGGCGCCGCAACTCTTCGATCTCAACAGTGACATCGGCGAGCAGATCAATGTTGCCGACCAGCATCCGGAACTGGTCAGCGAACTGGACGCCGAGGCAAAACGCATCGTCACGGATACCTACCGCTGAATAGTGGATCGAACAATTCCACCGGCCTTCGCCGTCAGTTAGGGCTGTTGGGGCTCGGTCTTCATCGTCACACTTTACCAGCACCGGTTTACTGGGCAGATGGAATTGCCCGAGCCAGTGATACTGACCTTCGATTTCGAGGACAACCAGTGAAGCCACTAGACTGAATTACAGTCAATGCTTTTCGGTGGAATTCCAGACCGGTGGTAAGTCTTTCGCATTGCCATTTTTTGTTTGGTCTCTGGACTGATTCCAGCAACTTCGTCTTTCTCGTCGGTCCGTACACGAACGTCAGGTTGCTCTCTGTCAATAAGGCAACCTCTGCACCGAAACCCCTCTCCCAAACTCGACCATTTAACCAGGCGGGCGTATAATTCAGTTGCCGGTGCAATACCGGCTGATACACCAAGTATCCCTGTATGAACGATGAAAAAACGGCACCGGAAACGGTGCATCGCGGCCGCTTCCCGGTGGCCCGTATTCCTGCCTCGCCCCGATTCGTGGGCAAATCAGCCGAAAAGCTTAGTCAACCTGTAAACCGAATTGAAAAGGATAAATTATGAAAATTGTAGAAAAGATGTTTGATGGACCGCTGGATGTTGTTGGTGACGTCCACGGCCAGATTGACGCGCTGCAGGACCTGCTGCGTCGACTGGACTATGCGCCCGATGGCGCGCACCCGGAAGGACGGCGGCTGGTGTTTGTAGGCGACCTGGTGGACAGGGGGCCGGACAGCCCGGGCGTGGTTGAGCTGGTCATGAACATGGTCGAATCCGGACATGCGCAGTGCGTCATGGGAAACCATGAACTGAACATTGCGCGCGGCTCGAAGAAGCTGGACAACGGCTGGTACTTCGAACCGGAGGGAGGCCCGGGAAGCTTGCAAGCAGGCGCTACGGACAGCCAACGGCAGGCCATTTTCGAATTCTTCAATGACTTGCCGCTCGCGCTGGAGCGGGAGGACCTGCGTGTCGTTCATGCCTGCTGGCACGATCCGTCGATTTCGCAATTGAACGCCCTCCCGGAGACAGGCGCTTCCGTCGGGGGTCACTATCGGGCGTTTCGTGACGAGACGAATGTCTCACTCGAGAAATCAGGCGTCATGACGCAATACAGGGAAGAACAGTCCCGGTATGACGACCTCGTACGATTCGGGAACTCGGATCCCGATACTCATTGGCCGGAAGCGAAACTGCTGACGGGCTATGCCCAGGTAAATGAAGCGCGACAAATGGGCAATCCCATTTCCGTGGTGACGTCGGGCGAGGAACGGGCCGCGCAGAGGACCTACCCGGCCGGTGGCAAATTCCGGTTCGTGAATCGGGTTGCCTGGTGGGACAACTACGAAGACGAACAGGCGGTGATCTTTGGCCATTACTGGCGGCTTTATGATTTCAACATTGTTGAACGTCCGCGATCCGCGGGGATCGATGTTTTCAAGGGCGCGGGTCCCGACCAGTGGCTGGGCGCCCGGAATAATGTCTACTGCGCGGACTTTTCAGTCGGCGGACGAAGCAGCAAGTACTCCAGCGACATCTGCAGGCTCGCAGCAGTGCGCTGGCCCGAGGCGACCGTGATGTTCGATAATGGAGAAACATTGGCAACAGAATTCCGAAATTGAAGCCATGACCGGACGATTCGCCAGGCACGGAAAATCCGGGCGCTCGCCGAAACCCGTTCATTGACTGCCAGCTATCGCTAGAATCGCGGTTCGATCCCACTGCCAAGCCATCCTTATGAACGCCAAAGCACTTCCATCCGGCAACCTGCGCAAGATGCAGACCCGACTCGACGATGTCGCTCGCTACACGTTGGCGCTGGGCGACACGCAGATCGATATGAATACAAAGATCGGCGAAACCATCAAGCTGAGCTTTGACGGCACGATCAACTGCATTGCCTGCGAAAAGGTGACGAAGAAGTCTTTCGGGGGCGGTTTCTGCTACCCGTGTTTTCGAAACGCCCCGGAATCCAGTGAATGCATCATTCGCCCGGAGTTATGTCGGGCACACGAAGGCGAAGCGCGAGACATGGCATGGGCTGAGAAACATTGCCTGGTCGAACAAATCGTTTATCTCGCGCGGAGTTCTGCAGTGAAGGTTGGCATCACGCGCGCTTCACAAATGCCAACGCGCTGGATTGACCAGGGCGCAACGGACGCCATCGTGTTTGCCCGCGTGCCTAATCGCTACACGGCGGGCCTCGTTGAGGTGGCCATGAAGGAGCACCTGACTGACCGAACCAACTGGCAACGCATGTTAGAAAACGAAGTGATCGATGCCGACCTCGTCGAAGCAAAAGCTTCGTTGACGGACACGCTCGATGACGACCTGCAGCAGTTTATCGATCCCGATAACACCGTCTGCTCGATCAGCTATCCCGTCAATCAATACCCGGAGAAAGTTAAGAGCGTTGGCTTTGACAAGTTTCCGGAGATCGAGGGTTGCCTCGCCGGCATCAAGGGCCAGTACCTGATATTCGATGACAACCGTGTGCTGAACATTCGCAAACACAATGGCTATCGAATCCACATGGGCGATTAGGAAACTAGTGGCACACAGCCATGCCATCAGGGGCTGCCTATAGGCTGAGTTGATAGTGAATGCATTAAATCGACTAGACTAAGAATACAATTCACCAGGCATGGAGAAGGCGTGACCACTATCCCGAGGTTTTTTCTGACTGCCGCCCTGGCGATATCTCTTGCACCTGTCACCTCTGCAGAAGACACCACCCAAGACGTCATAATCGTAGGGGCCGGTAGCGCCGGCCTGTATGCGGCGAGGTCATTGATTGACGATGGCTACGATGTCCTGATCCTGGAGGCTACCGACCGAATCGGTGGCCGTGTCTACAGTGAAACGCTCGGTGTAAGCCGTCAGGCCCTATGGGACAGATCTAGCACTGGTTTAAAGGAGAGTTTTTGTTCATCCTAATCTGAGGAGTAGAGATGAAGCAGAAACCATCAGGACGAGTATCGTCGTCAGAACAAACCATTCGTGACATCAAGCGCAAGACCCGCAAGCAGTACAGTGCGGAGGAGAAGATCCGCATTGTGCTGGATGGCCTGCGAGGCGAGGACAGCATTGCCGAGCTTTGCCGACGTGAAGGCATTGCCCAGAGCCTTTACTACAAGTGGTCCAAGGACTTCATGGAGGCCGGCAAGAAGCGCCTGGCCGGCGATATTGTCCGGCAGGCCAATAGCAGCGAGGTCACGGAGCTGCGTCGTGAGGCCCGGGACCTCAAAGAGGTCGTTGCCGAGCAGACCCTGGAACTGCGGTTGCTCAAAAAAAGCATGCTCGGGGATGGGGGCGAACTCGAATGAGGTATCCCGCCGCTGAGAAGCTTGAGATCATCCGGCTGGTGGAACGATCCCACTTGCCGGCGAAGCAGACGCTCGACAAGTTGGGCATTCCTCGCACCACGTTTTATCGCTGGTACGCGCAATACCGTACTGGCGGCGAGGCGTCGTTGCAGGACAAGGCACCGCTGCCGGGACGGATCTGGAACCGTATCCCTGACAAGATCCGGGAGCGGATACTTACCCTGGCGCTCGACCGACCGGAGCTCAGCCCGCGCGAGTTGGCGATCACGTTCACCGACACGCAAGGCTATTTTGTCTCGGAGTCCAGCGTTTACCGGCTTTTAAAGGCTCACGATCTGATCACCAGTCCGGCCTTCATCGTCATGAAGGCTGCCGATGAGTTCCAGGACAAGACCACGGCCATCAACCAGCAGTGGCAGACCGACTTCACGTACCTGAAGATCATCGGCTGGGGCTGTGGATGTATCTGTCGACGATCCTCGACGACTTCTCGCGTTACGTGGTGGCCTGGAAGCTGTGCACTGGCATGACCAGCCGTGATGTCACCGAGACGCTGGAGCTTGCTTTGCAGGCATCGGGCTGCGATCAGGTCGACGTCGTTCAGAAACCGAGGCTGCTGTCCGACAACGGCTCAAGTTACATCTCCAGCGACCTTGCTGACTGGCTCAGTGACAACGGCATGAGCCACGTTCGCGGTGCGCCGTACCATCCGCAGACGCAAGGCAAGATCGAACGCTGGCACCAGACCTTGAAGAACCGGATCTTGCTGGAGAATTACTTCTTACCCGGCGATCTTGAGAAGCAGATCGAGGCGTTCGTCGAACATTACAATCATCAGCGATACCATGAGAGCCTGAACAACCTGACGCCCGCTGATGTTTACTTCGGGCGCGGGCAATCAATACTGGCAGAACGAGAAAGTATCAAGAAAAGTACGATCGCGAAGCGTCGTTTGCATTATCAACGATGCGCTGCGTAACATGACCATGAGGAACAAAACTCTCCACTAGAAAATCGCTACGTCTGTCCCATTAGCTTGACGACGGACACCAAGCATTGGACCAGTCCCAATTGATCAATACATTGACCAGCCCAAACTCATAGCGTAGTGGTACGCACGAATCAACTACGAATCGATTGGTGTCGCGTTGAAGTGGGCACCATATGGGCACCTAGGATGTTGTTGGGTTTCTTGGAACAGGCCAGATACGACGTAAGTCGTTGAAGGGAATGGTGGCCAGGGGCAGAATCGAACTGCCGACACGCGGATTTTCAGTCCACCGCTCGTTGTAACTAGTCGCTGATTGCCGGGATTGCCTTCAGGACCTCGCGGAGCAGACCCCAGCGATCAAAGCCCTGGCCACCGTAGTCCAGTCCGCGCCGTACAATGACAGCGTCATGGGTCGGGACCACGATGACGTACTGGCCGCGATTGCCTGATGTCGAGAACGCCGACTTCGGCACGTCGTTACGATCGTCCGGCACCAGCCAGAACTGGCCACCGTAGTTATTGCCGTTGATTGCTGAGGCAGGCGCCGGCGTGGTCACGAAGTCGATCCAGTCTTCCGACAGCAGTCGTTCGCCGTCCCACACACCGCCTTGCAGATAAAGAAGACCGATGCGTGCCAGGTCGCGTGCATTGGTGTAGATCTGGCTGCTCAGGATGAAATCGCCGAAGCGGTCAGTGCCCGCGAGCGTATTGCGCATGCCGATCCTGTCAAACAACCGGCGGCGCGGAAACTCGGCATAGGCCTCGTCGCCGAGGATCTTTCGCATCGCGATAACAGCCAGCAGCGTGTCGTAGTTTTCATAGTCCCAGTAGGTGCCCGGTTCGCGAATCAGCCCACGGCTCCTGGCTCTCTCGTTGGAACTGGCGGCAGCCCAGTAGGCGAGCCCCGAACCCGTGGCGGCATACATGCTCGGGCCACTGCCGTCTGTCGGGTACAGGCCGGTCGACATGTGGAGCACATGGCGCAGGGTGATGGCATGACGCGGGTCCGCCCCGTGGTTCTGCACGGGCGGCAGCCACTCAAGCCCCAGCGGTTCATCGAGGGACATCTGGCCTTCGTCGACCAGCATCCCGACGAGGGTCGCAGTGATGCTCTTGGCCGTCGACCAGGTGCGGGTCCGGGTATATCTGTCCACACCGTCTGCGTAACGCTCGTGGATGATGTCACCTTTATAGATCACCATCAGGCTCAGGGTGTCCTGTTCCGGGTTCGACCGGTTAAAGGTCCACTCACTGGCCGCCTCCAGTGCCCGGGCATCGACCTCGGGGGGCAGCGGCTTGTCCTCGACAAGATCGCCATTCGGCCAGGGGGTGGTTGCCGGGTCCATCTCCGGATAAGGCAGGTCCAGGGCCGGCAGGCTGTCAACATCATCGAAATCCTGGTCCGGCGACAGGAGCACGCAGCCAATGCCTTCCCGGAATGCCGCGCGCATGACCGGGCCTGCATTGCCACCGCCGACGGCGACCGTCCGGCCTTCGGTGTCGACGACGTAGTCGCCATCCCGCGCAGAGCCGACCGGTTCGGCAATGATGTTCAGTTCCTGGTCAAAAACCTGCTCGAGCGTGCGTTTCGATGTGAACAGTCCGTTGCAGGTAATCAATGCCTGCGCACCATTGCGAATCATGATGCGGTTGGCCTGGAAATAATCGAAGTCGTTGGGCTGCTGGGCAGAGGCCTGGGACAGCGACAATGGCAGGACGAGGAGCAAACGGAGAC
>CAZVWF010000024.1:0-33109 GCA_964630795.1 uncultured Woeseia sp.
GTTCCTGTTTATTTGATCTTCGCTTCTTTGTACATCACGTGCTTTCTGACCACGGGATCGTACTTTTTCGTCTCCATCTTTTTGGGTTGCAGACGCTTGTTCTTGGCCGTTGTGTAGTAGTGGCCGGTACCAGCCGAAGAAACGAGTTTGATTTTCTCACGCATGATTCTTTCCTCCGGCGATCAGACGCGCTGTCCGTCAGCGCGCATGTCTGCCAGGACCTTGTCGATGCCGTGCTTGTCGATGATGCGCAGCCCTTTATGGGACAACCGCAGGCGCACGTAGCGCTTCTCGGACTCAACCCAGAATCGTTTGTATTGCAGGTTCGGCAGGAAACGCCTGCGCGTCTTGTTATTTGCGTGGGAGACGTTGTTACCCGATTGCGGGCGTTTCCCAGTGACCTGGCATACCTTGGACATACTTAAGTCCCTGATTTTACGAAAGGATGCCCGCGGGCGGTGGGCAAGGAGCGGGACTTTATACCAGCCTTGTCAGCCCCGATCAAGCGTCCTCAGAGCATGCCCCGGCTGGCAAGGGAGGTGCTGATTCCGTCCCCGATAATAAGGTGATCCAGGAGCCGGATATCGACCAGTTCCAGGGCCGCCCGGACCCGGCGCGTGATCCGTTCGTCGGCCGCACTGGGTTCGGCCACGCCGGATGGGTGATTGTGGGCGAGAATGACGGCCGCGGCATTTGCCTTCAGCGCTTGTTTGACCACTTCACGCGGATAGACGCTTGTGCCATCGATTGTACCCCGGAAGAGCTCGTCGAAGCAGAGAACCCGGTGGCGGTTGTCGAGATACAGGCAGCAGAAGACCTCGTGAGGGCGATCGCGCAGCCGGGCTAACAGGAACGTCTCTGTATCGGCCGGACTTCGGATCGCCTCGCCCGCAGGGAGCGTCTCCTCGAAATATCGTCGGGCCAGTTCGCGAACGGCCAGCAATGTGGCAAGGCGTATCTCACCGATGCCACGTACTGCGATGAGCTCCTCCGGCGTTGCGTTGAGTGTTTTCCGCAGACCACCAAAGCGCGTCAGGAGCCGGGCCGACAGGGCCTCTGCCGACCGCGCCCAACCGCCACGCTGGAACAGGACCGACAGCACAGCACTGTCACAAAGCACCGTCGGCTCGTCGATCAGTGACTGTGCGTATGGCGTTGATGGTTGCGTGTTTTTGTTGGCTGCCATGGACATCCCTGTCCCCTGGATCCGCGTTTTCCCCAGCCTGGGCCCGGCCGGGACGTGACGCAAGCCACAAAATGCGGTGCCAGGCAGCGATTTGCTGGCGTTGACACACTGAGCCGGGCTAAGCTTCCCGACCCGAAACCCGGTCTCCGCTTATGGCTATTTCCAGGATCATTCTCGGTGTGACGGGCGGCATCGCTGCCTACAAGACACCTGCACTCGTTCGCCGACTCAAGGGTCGCGGCGTCGAGGTCCAGGTCGTGCTCACCCGCAGCGCCCGCGAGTTTGTTACCGAGACCACGCTGCAGGCCGTCTCCGGGCTGCCTGTGAGAGACAACCTGTGGGACAAGGAAGCAGAGGCCGCGATGGGGCACATAGAGCTGGCGCGCTGGGCGGACCTGGTTCTGATCGCGCCGGCGACGGCGGAGATCATGTCCAGGCTGGCGTCGGGCAGTGCCCCGGATCTTCTGACGACGCTCTGCCTTGCTACCGAGGCGCCGATCGCCATCGCACCGGCGATGAATCATGTGATGTGGGTGAATGCTGCCGTGCAGGAGAATCGACGACGGCTTGAAGAGCGTGGCGTCCGCATCCTCGGCCCCGACGATGGCGACCAGGCCTGTGGCGAAACCGGCCCCGGCCGCATGGTTTCGCCGGACGACATCGTCGCTTCATTGCTGGGTCCGGTCGCGGTCCCGGATGCTGCGAATCCTGTGTTATCGGGCAAGTCCGTACTGATTACGGCAGGCCCCACGCACGAGGCCATCGACCCGGTACGCTACATCACGAATCGCAGCTCCGGAAAGATGGGCTATGCACTGGCCGCCGCATGCCAGGAGGCGGGCGCTGACGTATTGCTGGTCAGTGGGCCGGTCAGCATTTCGCCGCCAGCCGGCATCAAGGTTCTGCCCGTCGAGAGTGCTGCAGACATGCACGCCGCCGTGCATGCGCATCTGGATGGCGTGGATATATTTATTGGCGCCGCCGCGGTGTCGGACTATCGCGCGGCCGATACAAGCCGGGAAAAGATAAAGAAATCCGGTGGCGATCTTTCTATTGCGCTGGCACAGAATGCAGACATTCTGGCTTCCGTCGCGGCGCTGCCCGATGGACCGTTCACCGTGGGATTTGCCGCCGAGACGACACATTTGCGCGAATACGCACTCGCCAAGCTTGAGAAGAAGCGGGCCGACATGATCGTCGCCAACCTGGTCGGTAAGGACCTTGGCTTCGAGACCGATGACAATGCGGTGGACGTCTACTGGGAGGACGGCGAACAGTCGTTTCCCAAAAAAGATAAGGCTATGCTGGCCCGCGACCTCACGACATTGATCGCTGCGCGACACCTGGAATACAGCCACACAGCGACAAATGCGCAACGGTCCGCCACTATGGCCAGGGACTGACAGGAAAAACGTGCGCTCTATTCAACTGAAAGTTCTGGACCCTCGTGTCGGGGACGATTTTCCGTTGCCGCATTATGCGACGGACGGCTCCGCCGGACTCGACATGCGTGCCTGCATCGACGAGGTGCTGACGGTCGAACCCGGAGATACCGTGCTGGTGCCATCCGGCCTTGCCATACATATCGGTGATCCCGGCCTGGCCGCAGTTTTATTGCCGCGTTCCGGGCTCGGTCACAAGCATGGATTGGTGCTCGGCAACCTCACGGGCCTGATCGATTCGGATTACCAGGGCCAGGTGTTTGTCTCGATCTGGAACCGGGGCAGCAAGACCTACGAGATTCAACCCAGTGAACGGATCGCGCAAATGGTGTTTGTTCCGGTTGAGCAAGTCACGTTCGACGTGGTGGACGAGTTCGGCGACTCCGAACGGGGAGCGGGTGGCTTTGGGCATTCGGGTAAGGCCTGAACCCCGACGTCCCGGCAACCTCCACGACAATTCCTGAAGGCAAAAATAAACGACGCTGTGCGTCGTTTTTTGTCAGTATCCGAAAACCTGCTCGTCTAGTTCAGACCTTTCAGTTCCTTGAATCGATCGATGTCGCCATCAAAACGCGCGACGATATTCTGTTCGTCCGTCTCAAACTTGCGCAGGTTTTCTTCGTGCCGCGCGATCGTATCCCTGGTCCGTGTTATTTCGTCCGCCAGGTCGGGGTCGATCATGGGCGCTTCGGGATCCTCGCTGCAGGGTCGGAACTTCGCAGCCTCTTCCCGCAAGGAGTCCATGCGACGTTGCAGGTTGCGGAGATAAAGCTCCGTAACCCGTGCCTGTGCCTGGAACAGTTCGACGCGCCGATCGCGATGCATTTTGATCTCGTCGATGGACAGGTAAGTGGCCAGCAGTGCCTGGTCGCGACGGCGCTGTTGCTCGGCCTCTGCACGCAACTCTTCGAGACGTGCATCCTCGGCCAGTTCCTCCTCGGTTTTCTTCGCCTGTATGACACCGACAGCAATGCCGTGCTCATTGACGACCTGGCGCTCAAGCCCGGCGTACTTCGCCGGGATGCTGTCGCCATAGTGAACGACACCCTCTTCGTCGACCCATCGATACAGCGTGGCGGTTTGCGCAGCCGCAAGCCCGCCTGCCAGGCAACCGATCATCAGGACTGAAGCTTTGAGGGATCTCATGACTGAAGTATTGCACAACCCAGGGAGGCCAAAGGGGGACTGGTTCGCGAAATTCAAGCTTCGTTGACGTTTCCGGTTCTTCAAAATTTGGTGATTTTCCAACGAGAAACCGCGATTCTGGCTCAGGCGCCGTATTGTTCGCGATAGTTGACCACCGGCCCCAGGAACTCGCTGTATTCGCCGGATTCTTCAAGCATTTCAATGAGATCCTGTAGCTTGACGATGCTCACGACCGGAATCTGCAGGGCCTGCTCCAGCGCCTGGACAGCGGACCGCGAATCCTGGCCGATCTCCTGGCGGTCCAGGGAAATGACGAGGCCGGCCACTTCAGCACCTGCGTTGACGATGATCTGGTGGGCTTCGCGCACCGCGGTGCCGGCGGTGATGACGTCATCGACGATCAGTACCTTGCCCGCCAGTGGCGCTCCAACGATGTTGCCCCCTTCTCCGTGGTCTTTCGCCTCCTTTCTGTTAAAGGCATAGGGCACATCGATGTCGTGATGCTCTGCCAGTGCTGCTGCCGCCAGCGTGGCGAGGGGAATGCCTTTATAGGCAGGCCCGAACAACATGTCGAACTTGACGCCTGAATCTGCGATCGCTGATGCGTAATAGCGGCCGAGTTTGGCAGCGGCGTAACCGGTCGAAAAAATACCGGCATTAAAGAAATACGGACTGACCCGCCCGGATTTGAGAGTAAATTCCCCGAATCGCAGAACGCCGAGTTCGAGCGACAGCTCGAGAAATTCATGCTTGAAGGCACGCATAGATTTGGACTCAATGTAAGCTTCGGTATGATGGCTCGCTTCGGGAATCACATTGTCCCGAAAACGCATTTCGAGTATGACACAGCACTTTTTCAAATTCCGTAAACGAAGATGGCGGACATATTTCAGACGGAGAAATTCCCTTGTTTCGAGTAATCAGTCTAAACGCCAATGGTATTCGCGCCGCCGCTCGCAAAGGATTCTTCGAATGGATGGACAAACAGGACGCGGATGTCGTTTGCATCCAGGAAACCAAGGCACAGGAACATCAGCTCGTTGATGACTGTTTCCGCCCGTCGGGTTATCACTGTTACTACGAAGACGCCATCAGGAAAGGGTACAGCGGCACGGCGATTTACACGCGACACGAGCCGAAAAAAGTGGTTCGTGGCTGGGGCGTTGCGGAGTTCGATGACGAAGGTCGCTACCTTGAAGTTCAACTCGGTGACGTCAGCGTGGTGTCACTGTATCTGCCGTCGGGTTCGTCGAAAGAGGAGCGCCAGGAAGCCAAGTTCCGTTTCCTCGATGACTTCACACCTTATTTGCAGAAGCTGCGCCGCCGGCGCGCCGAGTACATTCTCTGCGGGGACTGGAACATTGCCCACAAGCAGATCGACATCAGGAACTGGCGATCCAACCAGAAGAACTCCGGATTCCTGCCGGAGGAGCGTGCCTGGATGGACGACCTGTTTGGCCCGCAGCGCTATGTGGACGCATTTCGGGAAGTAAACCAGGAGCCGGACCAGTACACGTGGTGGTCGAATCGGGGCCGGGCATGGGATAACAATGTAGGATGGCGACTGGACTACCAGGTCGTCACACCTGGCCTGAAAGGCAAGGTTTTGCGAACGGCAATCTACAAAGACGAAAGATTCTCGGATCATGCGCCGCTGACGATGGATTACGATCTGTGACAGTGCCGTCGATAACGGACGAAGCCACCGAAGGCTGGCGTTACTATCTCAAACGTCCCGTTATCGTCATTTTCTTCCTGGGCTTTTCCGGCGGCCTGCCCTTTCCCCTGGTGTACTCGACGCTGACCTACTGGCTCGCGGAGGCCGACATTCAGCGCAGTACGATCAGCACGTTCGCGTGGCTCGGCTTTGCCTATAGTTTCAAATTCCTGTGGTCGCCGCTGGTCGATGCCGTTCGACTGCCGTTGTTGTCGCGATGGCTCGGACATCGTCGCGCGTGGTTGCTCGTTGCCCAGGTTGCCCTGATGGTGAGCCTGCTGTCGCTGGCCGTCGTGGACCCGGCGCTGGAGATGGCGATATTCGCAACCATCGCATTGGCAGTCGCTTTTATGTCTGCCACCCAGGACATCGTGATCGATGCGTATCGTATCGAGTCGGCAGAGGTGCGCCTGCAGGGCGTCATGGCGGCCTCCTACCAGTACGGCTATCGCGTTGGCGTCCTGATGGCGACGACGGGCGCCTTGTTGATAGCCGACAATTCGTCCTGGTCCATGGCCTACCAGGCGATGGCCCTCTGCATGGTTGTTGGCATGATTACGACGTTCATGTGCCACGAACCGGTTGTACACGAACCCTTGTCCACCCGCCTCGAAGGCGATGTATTTGAAAAACTCCGTCGCTGGATCTTTATCGCGCTGGTGGAGCCTTTCGTCGACTTTGTGCGGCGCTACAAGGGTTGGGGGTTTGTCTTCCTCGCCTTCATTGCCTCTTTCTACATCAGCGACCGGGTGCTCGGCATCATGGCGATGCCGTTCTACGAGGACATCGGGTTTACGAAGACCCAGGTGGGTACGATTGCGAAGTTCTACGGACTCTGGGTGTCGATCATCGGAGCCGCTGCGGGCGCCGTCGCCGTCGTCAAGTTCGGCCTTGCGCGATGTGTGGTTGCCGCATCGATCATTATCGTAAGCACCAACCTGTTCTTTGCGCTGATCGCCGTATCCGGGCCGCTGCTGTCTCTCCTGACACTCACGATCAGTTTCGATAATTTTGCGATCGGCTTCGGTTCGACCGTGATGATTGCCTACATGTCGAGCCTCGTAAATGTTGAGTTCACGGCTACGCAGTACGCACTCCTGAGTTCGATCAGCACGTTTTTCGGCAAGTTGCTCGCAGGCTTCTCGGGCGACGTTCAAATGATGATTGGCTGGCTGAATTTCTTTTTCTACGCAGCCGCGACCGGCATACCCACCATTGTCTTGTCCGTCCTGGTTGCACGGCGAATGCTGCTGGAAGAGCGTGGTGAATGACGCGGAGCTGATCGAGGCAACCGTTGGACGCGTCGATGAGCTGGATGACCCGGGATGCCGCGAGTTCAGCATCGGCACGGGCGACTGGCCGTTTCGTGGATTCGTCGTCCGGCAGGACGGGGAGATTTTCGCCTACCAGAATTTCTGTGTGCATGCGGGTCATCCGCTGAACTGGCACCCGGACCGTTTCCTGACGGAAGACGGCCGGCACATCATCTGCTCGTCGCATGGCGCGACCTACACCATCGACGAGGGCCTGTGTATCGCCGGTCCCTGCCGGGGAAAGCGACTCAGAAAGGTCGCCGTCGCCGTTCGCGACGGCGAGATCGTGGTCAAAGGGCCGGACGGACTGCGTTAGCGGCTCACCCTCTTGCGGGCAGACCTGTGCCAGCTTCACATTACGCGGTTGTCAGTTCAGTGGCTCCACTGGCTCAGGCCCGGCTAAATCGCCAGTCCCAGATACGGTGGCCACGCTTCAGGCCGCGGCGTTCGAACTTGGTCGTAAAGCGGTCGAGCGGCTGCTCTCCGGAATGCTCGCAGCGCGCGTCTTCCTCGAAAAGCGTGGTCTCTGACAGGGTCTCGTCGATGTGCTCCGCATAGTTTTCCCAGTCTGTTGCCATGTGGAGAGTGCCACCCGGCTTCAGCCGGCTCGCAGCCAGTTCGAGAAATGGCGCCTGCACAATGCGTCGTTTGTGATGGCGTTTCTTGGGCCAGGGGTCAGGGAAGTACAGGTTAATGCGTGCAAGGGACGTCTCGGTAACCCGGTCTCGCAGGATTTCCATTGCGTCGCCTGCCATCACACGCAGGTTCGTTACGTTGTGTTCGCGTGCCATGATCAGGCAGTGACCAATGCCCGGTTCATGAACCTCGACGCCGATGTAATTCTTTTCAGGATTTTCCGCTGCTGACTGCACCAGCGTGTCGCCGTTACCGAATCCGATCTCGAATACGCAATCGGCCTCACGGTCAAACAAGACGCCGAGGTCGAGCAGGCTGTCATCGGCTTCGATGCCGTAGTCGGGCCAGAGTGACTCGAGCGCGCGTTGTTGCGATGCCGTCACGCGTCCGGCCCGGCGAACGAAACTGCGGACGGTGCGTTTTCGCTTTGTGTGGTCGCTCATCGTCACTTGCCCGGCAGTGGCGTGAATTACTGACCAGGCCGCCCTGTGAATGCGGTCAGGACACCGCCAGTGATCAGTAGCCAGCCAGGCCACGTCGTGGCGGCGAGTGTAACGATGAGCGTTCCGGAAAGAATGACTGTTGCGCTTGCGGCCAGCGTAAATCGCTGGCGCTGCTGAAGCTTGAGCTGCCGGTGGATCTTCTCGAGTTCCGACGCACGAACGTCGAGGTTCAATCGGTCATGCTCGATCTGTTCCGAGAGGTAGCGGACGATGCCGGGTAGTTTGCGGATTGAGTCGCGAATCTGCGGCAGGTCGTCCCTCAGTTGCTGCAGTGCTGCGCGCGGTCCGATCTAGTCCTCCATCCATTGACGGAGGATAGGATGGGCCGTCTTCCAAAGGTCCAGCTCGGGATACAGCTGTCGGCCAAGCCCTTCGATGTTGAACAGCGTCTTCTGCAACAGGATGAGCTGCGGCTGGATTTCCATGTTGAAGCGCCGCGCTGTCTCGAACAGGCTGATCATTACCTGGGCGAAAGAGATTTCCGACAATGGCTTGTTGAAAATCGGGTCGCAGACGGAGCGCACAGCCGACTCGAGTTCATCGATGCGGGTCTCCGCTGGCACCCAGCCCGAGTCGATATGCAGTTTGGCAATCTGGTGGTAGTCGCGGTCGAAAAAGGCGAGGAAGTTGCCCGCAAGGTATTGCTGATCCCTTGGGTCCAGCGTGCCGACGATGCCGAAGTCGACCGCGGCATAGCGGGGTTTCTCCGGGTCGTCTACCGTGACGAATATGTTGCCGGGGTGCATGTCGGCATGAAAGAAGTTGTGTTTGAAGACCTGCGTGAAAAATATCTCGACACCGTTTTCGGCCAGCACCTTTATATTCGCACCCGATGCCCGCAGTGCATCCATATCACTGATCGGAATGCCGTTGATGCGTTCCTGCACCAGGACGGCCGGACGACAGTAGTCGTAGTAAACCTCCGGAACGTAGAGCAAATCCGAGCCCTCGAAATTGCGCTTCAGCTGCACCGTGTTGGCAGCCTCCCGCATGAGGTCGAGCTCGTCGATGATCGTCTTTTCGTACTCGGCCACGACCTCGAGCGGCCGCAGCCGCTTGCCTGTTTCCCAGTAGGTATTTGCGAGTCCGGCCAGCGCGTACAGCACGTCGAGGTCGCGCTCGATTAGATCCCGTACCCCGGGGCGCAGCAGCTTGACGATGACCTCGGTGCCGTCTTGCAAGGCGGCGGTGTGTACCTGGGCGATTGATGCGGCTGCGAACGGCTCGCGATCGAATCGCGAAAACACGTCGTCGACGGGCTTGCCGTAGATGCCTTCCAGGATGTCCTTTGCCTCGTCCGCGGGAAAAGGCGGGACACGGTCCTGGAGCAAGGCCAGCTCATCGGCAATATCCGGCGGAAGGAGGTCACGGCGCGTCGAAATGGCCTGGCCAAACTTGACGAAGATCGGCCCGAGCTCGATCAGCGCGAGGCGTATGCGCTTGCCGAGCGGCTCCGATACATCCTTAGCCTTCGGAAACAGCGCGAACAAAAATCGCAAGGGTCGCAGGAAGTGCGTTGCCGTGATGATCTCGTCGAGTCGGTGGCGCACGAGGACGCGTTGAATCCCGATCATGCGCAGCAAGGTTTTTCGACGCCACATACTCATGCCCGGTTTTCTTCCAGCTTCTTCAGGCGGGCCTCAAAACGGGCAACGTCGTCACGCAGTGTGTCGACGTCGCTTCGAAATGCGTCGACCTCGTGCCGGCCCGGTACCGCCTGGCTCTCTTCCTGCAGGTACTCACCGACGTTCTGCTGCATCGTTTCCCGGGCATCCCGGGTCCAGTCGGTAACACCCCGAAACAAACCGCCGATACCGTGTGCTGCGACGTCGCCGACGACGGCCGACAGTTCTTCCTCCAGGTCCGGCTGACCGTAGCGCAAGAGTTTCCGAAACTGGCTGGCGACGATGGCGTCCCCTTCGATCACAACGGATTTGTCGCGAATCAGGTCTTCCGCGGCGGGCCCTGCCAAGCGTGCGAGCGATAGTAACGAGCCGCTGGCGATCACGTCAGGCTCATCGATGTCGTCGCCGGACAGGATGACGCGATCGTCGTCAACCGTCAGATACATTGCAAGCGCGGAGTCGGTCACACGCAAGGCAAAGGTCTTACCGTCGAGTTCGTTGCACAGCGCTCGCGCCGGCGTCTTTGCGGTGATTTGCCGGTTGATCATTGCCGCAACGGGTCGCAGCAGGGGTTCCAGCGCGTTCACAGGGCCAGCCTATATCTTGTAGCCGACATGCAGGGCGACGACCCCGCTGGTGAGGTTGTGAAAACGACATCTCTCGAAACCCGCGTCTTTCATCATTCCAAGAAGCGTTTCCTGGTCGGGATGCATGCGAATCGATTCCGCGAGGTACTGGTAACTGGCCGCGTCATCGGCGACGAGTTTGCCGAGGGTCGGCAACACCTTGAACGAGTACAGGTCGTAAGCGGGCCGCAAGACGTCCGCAGGTTTGGAAAATTCGAGAATCAACGCTTTGCCGCCGGGCTTGAGGGTCGCCAGAATGGAGCGCAGCGCCGCTTCCTTGTCGGTCACGTTCCGCAATCCGAATGCCATGGTGACGACATCGAAGCTGTTCTCGGCGAACGGCAGGTTTTCTGCATTGACCTGGGCGATGGACAGGTTGCCGGCGATGCCGCGATCAATCAGCCGGCTCCGGCCTTCGCTGAGCATCGCATGGTTGATGTCGGCGAGGGTGACGTGACCGTCGCTGCCGACTTTGCCGGCGAACTTGCCGGCCAGGTCGCCCGTTCCGCCGGCGAGATCGAGCACCGCGTGTCCTTTTCGTACGCCTGCCTGTTCGATCGTGAAGTGCTTCCACAGGCGATGCAGTCCGCCTGACATCAGGTCATTCATGATGTCGTACTTGTCGGCAACCGAATCGAACACGCCGCGCACGCGCCGCGCTTTGTCCTCGACGGCGACGGTCTCGTAACCGAAATGTGTGGATCCCTTGCTCATCTTCTGGCGAGTTTCAGACGGGTTGTCGAGCATACCCCGCCGCCGTCAGGCGGTCGAGATAGGCTTGCCACCGAGCCGGCTGATCCCGGCCCAGTTCGTACAGGCAGGTCCACGAATAGAGGCCGGTGTCGTGGCCATCGTCAAACACGATCTTCAGCGCGTAACGACCCACCGGTTCGAGCGCTTGGATGCCGACATTCTCCTTTCCTGTCTGCAATACCTCTTCACCCGGTCCGTGGCCGCGGACCTCCGCTGAGGGCGAGGAGACGCGGAGATACTCGAACGGCAGCTCAAATGCCTGGCCATCGTCAAACGTGATCGCCAGCAGGCGGGATTGCTTGCGCAGGCGGATTTCTGTTGGCTTCGGTTCCATGCGGTGCTCAGAGAATGTAGCGACTCAGGTCCTCGTCCCTCGAAAGCTCGGTCAGGTGCTCGTCGACATAGCCTGCATCGACGGTCACTGCCGTACCGCTCTTGTCCGAGGCTTCGAAGGAGACCGTTTCTAGCAGCCGCTCCATGACGGTGTGCAACCGTCGCGCGCCGATGTTCTCCGTATTCTCGTTGACGTCGAAGGCAACCTCGGCCAGCCGGCGGACGCCGCTCTCCGTGAATTCGATATCCACCGCTTCAGTGGCGATCAATGCCTGGTACTGCGTCGTCAGCGAGGCATCCGGCTCTGTCAGGATACGGACGAAGTCCCCGGTCGTCAGGGATTTCAGCTCCACGCGGATGGGAAATCGGCCCTGCAACTCCGGGATCAGGTCGGAGGGCTTTGAAACGTGAAACGCGCCCGAGGCGATAAATAAAATGTGGTCGGTGCGCACCATGCCGTACTTCGTGTTCACGGTGCAGCCTTCCACGAGCGGCAGCAGGTCGCGTTGTACGCCTTCGCGGGAGACGTCAGCGCCCACGGCCTCCGATCGCCGCGCCACCTTGTCGAGTTCGTCGAGAAAGACGATGCCGTGCTGCTCCACTGCTTCGAGCGCGCGCGACTTGAGTTCCTCTTCGTCCACCATCTTGGCGGCTTCCTCGTCAGTCAGCAGGCGCATGGCGTCCTTGACCTTCAGTTTCTTCGTGCGCTGGTGATTGCCACCCATGTTCTGGAACATGCCCTGCAGCTGACTGGTCATCTCTTCCATGCCTGGCGGCGCCATGATCTCTACACCGACCGGCATTGCCTGGACCTCGACCTCGATTTCCTTGTCATCGAGCTTGCCTTCGCGCAGCATCTTGCGAAATTTCTGTCGCGTCTCGCTGTCCCGGTTGTCTGTTTCGCTGACCGTCGTGAATCCGGCAGACGCGGCAGGCGGTGGCGGCAGCAAGGCATCGAGAATGCGTTCCTCTGCGGCGTCCTCCGCGCGGTGACTCACCTTCGCCATCTCGTCCTCGCGCGTCATCTTGACGGCGATGTCCATCAAATCGCGGATGATGCTGTCGACTTCGCGCCCGACGTATCCCACCTCGGTGAACTTCGTCGCCTCGATCTTGATAAACGGCGCCCGTGCCAGCTTCGCCAGGCGTCGGGAGATCTCGGTCTTGCCGACACCGGTCGGGCCGATCATCAGGATATTCTTCGGCGTGATTTCGCTGCGAAGCGGCTCGTCAACCTGCACACGTCGCCAGCGATTGCGAAGGGCAATCGCGACAGCGCGTTTGGCGTCATCCTGGCCGACGATGTGCTTGTCCAGTTCCTGGACGATTTCTCGGGGGGTCATCTGGGACATTAATACGATCCGGTCGAAATTCGGCGGTCATGCGCCGTCTGAGGGCTTTTGATCCAGTTCTTCTATGACGATGTTCTGATTGGTGAACACACAAATATCGCCGGCAATCTGCAGCGATTGTTCGACGATATCTCGTGCTTCGAGTTCGGTGTTCCGCAGGAGCGCAAGCGCAGCGGACTGGGCGAACGGCCCGCCGGAGCCAATGGCCATCAGATCGTTTTCCGGCTCGATGACGTCACCGTTGCCGGAAATAATGAACGAGGATTCCGCGTCCGCGACGCACAAGAGCGCCTCGAGTCGACGCAGGCGGCGATCGGTGCGCCACTCCTGGGCGAGTTCAATAGCGGCGCGTGTCAGCTTGCCATATTGCTCCATTTTGCTTTCGAACAATTCAAACAGGGTAAAGGCATCGGCCGTACCGCCGGCGAAGCCTGCGATGACCTTGCCACCGGCGAGCGGGCGCACCTTGCGGGCATTGCCCTTCATGACGGTGTTGCCCATGCTGACCTGGCCGTCGCCAGCGATGGCGACTTTGCCATTGCGGCGGACGGAGACAATCGTTGTCCCGCGAAATTGTTCCATGATCCTTACTCTGTATGGTTGGTCTTTCTGGAGGCTATAGCCGATTTACCCGCCGGGCGGGATATCTACTCTTTTCTTTTGGCTCTGGGGTGAGTCTGGTCGTATATCTGGGCTAAGTGCTGGAAGTCAAGGTGAGTATAAACCTGGGTCGTGCTGATGTTAGCGTGACCCAGTAGTTCCTGCACACCTCGAAGATCGTGGCTGGACTCCAGCAGGTGGGTGGCAAAGGAATGTCGGAACAGATGCGGGTAAACGCGGGTGTCGATGCCCTGGCGTTTGGCCCAGTGATCGACCCGGGCCTGAACCGACCGCGGGCTCAGGCGAGAACCCCGCTGGCTGACGAAAAAGGCATTTTCGTCGCCTTTAACCAGTGCGGCCCGCTCACCGAGCCAGTTCTTCAGTGCTTCCCGTGCAAACCGGCCGACCGGAATGACGCGATCCTTGTCGCCTTTACCGGTTACCGAGACGGTGCCATCACCCAGGTCGACATCGCCGATATCGAGCCCGGTTAGTTCGGATAGTCGCAGGCCCGACGAGTACAGGAGCTCCAGGATGGCGCGATCACGTGCGACCAGCGGTCCGTCGCCCGGGATATCGAGGAGTCGCGCCATGCGGTCCGCATCCAGGTTTTCGGGCAGGCGCTTGGCGGTCTTCGGCGCGCTGACGGACTGGACGGGATTGACCTTGACGGCTTTCTCCCGGAGCAGGAAACGGAAAAACGTGCGTGCGGCCGATAACTGTCGCTGGATACTTTTTGGCGACAGGCCGCGTCGAAAGGCTGCTGCGGCAAAGGCGCGCATGTGCTCGTCGTCGAGGCCAGCCCAGGTTTCGACCTTCTGCTCATCGCACCAGAGGGCCAGCCCATTCAGGTCGCGTTGGTAGTTTTTGCAGGTGTGCGTCGACAATCGTCGCTCATGCGAGAGGTGTCGTACGAATTTTTCGATCCAGTCGAGCGCGACTTCCTGCACAGTCAGAAACGCTTGAGCGCCTCAGCCACCAGTTCGCCGAGTCGCCCCAGGAAATCGATGCTCATGCCCGGGTGGAACCGGTCCGCGTCCGCGCTGCCGATGGCCAGGAAACCAATATCGGAATTGCTCCCCAGCGGGATGAGGGCTGCCGAACCGATTTCATCGGTCTCTTTGCCGAACAGGAAGTCCCGTTGCGAGTCCCGGATCTGGCCACAACGCGCGCCGTTGCCCGTCAGGAAGGTGCCGAAGGTCTTCAAGGCATCGTCGTTCCGTGCCACTGCCTTGAAGAATCGACCTGCCCGGATGTCCGCGAACCCGTCAGGGTCACCGAACAACACGAGAATCGATTGATCCGCGTCAAAATCAGCACGCAGGGCTTCCTCCAGGTTGCCAAGCGTGGTCGACAGATCGGAAGCACCCAGCAAATTCAGGGTCAGACAATGAATCTTGGCCGACAGTGCGTCGTTTGTGTGAGCTACCTCGAGGAGTTCCTTCAGTTTGCGCTCGTGCTTCAGATCCTTCTGGCGCAGCACCGATATCTGGCGCTCGACCAGGGATACAGCAGCTCCTGAGCTGTGCGGCAGCTTGAGCGCACTGAGCAAATCGGCATGTCGCTCGAAAAAATCGGGGTTGTCGGCAAGGTAGTCGTGGATGGCGTCCTCCGACAGCGATTCATCCGTGAATTCCGTCTTTCGTTGAGTGCTCATCTGTCTTTCAGTCCCCTGGTGCCAGCGCCGTGATCGGCGCAAGCGAGCTTAACACGACTGTGTTTTTCCGGCCGCCGTCCACGGCGAGCCGATGGACATTTCAGGCGGGTGACGGTAGTTTACATAAACTGTCGAAGACAAAAAAACCGTCTCCCGGAGGAGCTCCAATGCGGCACATCATGGTTATGAATGCCAAGGGCGGTTGCGGCAAAAGCACCCTGGCAACGAATCTGGCTTCTTATTACGCGGATTGCGGCTACGGAGTCGCGCTGGCTGACTACGACCCGCAGCGCTCCAGCCTCGACTGGCTGGACCGTCGCCCTGACGATAGGCCAAAAATCGCCGCCGTCTCCGGTTTCGAAGACGGTTTGAAGCATGCTCCGCGCAGTGCCGACATGATCATTATCGATGCGCCGGCCCGTTCGCATGGCAAGGAGCTGACCGCCCTGGTCAATCGGGCTGAAACGATTATCGTGCCGGTCCTGCCGTCCACGATCGACATACAGGCCTCGAATCGCTTTATCAAGGAGCTGCGGGCAGTCGGCAAGGTGAGTCGCAAGCAGGCGAAGATCGGTGTGGTTGCCAATCGTGTCCGCGAGTACACGCTTATATTCGATGAACTCGATGAGTACCTGACCAGGCTCCGCGTGCCTTACGTCGCAACATTGCGCGAAGCGCAGAACTACGTGCGCGCCTACACCCGCGGCCTCGGCATCTATGAGCTGCCGGAATACCTGGCCTGGCCGGACTGGGAGCAGTGGGATCTGCTCATCAAATGGATCGATTCGAAGAGATCGCAACCCTGAGCATTTTGCGTCAACGGGCCTGCTGACTGGACACTATTGCTTCGGTCCCTCGCAATGACGGGTCAGGCGTCTCCTTTCAGGCTTGCACGGATACCGTCAGTGGCATCTTCATAGCGGGGAACGACGCCGAGTACCTCCCGCATCTTTGACGTATCGAGTCGCCGCGATTCCTGCAGAAACGACAACCGGGATTCGCTGAACGTTCGGGTTGCCTCGGCCATCGGGATTTCCGGCGGCGCGGTTAAACCCGCGATGTCCGCCACCGTTTTGGCAAACCAGCTACTCGAACGATGATCGCCGTCTCCGAGGTTGTACACACCGGGTATCGTCGCCGCATCCAGCACCTGCAGGCAACACGATGCGAGGTCGTCGACATGAATTCGATTACCGGGCGGGGCCTCATCTGTCTGCACGATCGGTGTCGCCGCCCTGATTCGGTCGAATCCCAGTCGGCCGGGTCCGTATATGGCCGGTACCCGCAGCACGACGCGCTCGCAGTCGTGATCGTCGCACCAGGTACTTAAGTATTTCTCTGCGGCGAGTCGGCGTTTGGCGCGCGCCGTCAAAGGCGTTGGGGAATCCTGTTCAGTGACAACGGCGCCCTGTCGGTCGCCATATACCCCGCTGGTGGAGAGGTAAACGATTCGGCAGGGCGGTGTTGCAAGCGCGCTCAGGAACCGTTCGAGGCGTTCATCGTTTTCGGCACCGGGTGCCGGTGGCACGGTGTACAGCAATGACCAGGGTACGGGCAGAGACGGTACGTCGACTTGCGGGTTATCCAGGTCCAGTGTCGGTCGGCCCAGGGCAGTCGTCTTGCCAGGCGGTAGCCGTTCAACCACCCGGCTCCCCGTGTAACCGGTACCGCAAACAACGATGTGCATTCGTCTAGGCCGGGGAGTCCGCGTCGGTGTCCAGATGGGGAATCGCGGGCAACGAGCCACCGGCGACGATACTCAACCCTTCGCGGTAGGCCTCGGCAGCAGCTTCGCCTTCACCAAACTGGTTCAGCAAACGGCCATATTCCTGGTAGGCGTCAGCGGTTGGCCGAATGGCGATAACGGATTCCAGGTAACTGCGCGCTTTGCCCCAGAGCTCATTGCGGAGGCACAGCCGGGCGGTCGTGAACAGGAGTTCGGGATCTTCGCCATGATTTTTGAGCCAGGACTCCGCGCGCTTTAACTGCTTCGTCGAATCCGGACTTTCGACAACGCCGTAAAGCCGGACCAGGGGCTGACGCCAGCCTCGCTTTAGTTCTGCGACGAGCTCGCGCTCGGCCTTGTCATGCAAGCCGGCCCGCACGAGGTTGCTGAACCAGGATTCGAGCAGGTCGATATGCGTCTTGAGCTCGCGCGGCACCGCTTTCCAGGCTGCCTGTACGGCATCGCCGTCGGCCGCGGCATCGAGCTTTTGCTCGTAGACATGGATGGACCATTCTTCGAGCACGGCCGGGTCGAGCCGGCCGTACTTCTTGAGACGCGGAAGCAACTCGCCGAGGCTTTCCCAGTCTTCCAGCCGGTAATAAAGGCGGCCGAGCAACATCAGCGCGTGACCGTGATTCGGCGCGTTTTCCTCGATCTTGCGCAGGGTGGCGAGCGCCTGCTCGTACTGGTTCTGGTCGATCTGCAGTTCTGCCTGTGTCAGCAATACGGCATTGGCGGCGCCGGGGAGGTTTTCGTAGGCCTGTTTGAGCCAGGTGTCACGGCGCTCGTCCTGACCGAGCAGATGCGCCGCGCGTGCAGCCTGAAGATAGTTCAGCAAAGGGGCCTCGCTGACACCGGCTGCGCGAGCCAGGAGACGTTCACCTTTGGCGAAATTGCCTTCCGCAACCTCGATGACGCCGCGCGTCAGGCGTTGTCCGGCGCGGCCGCTGCGATAGCGTCCGGCGGCCTCGCCCAGTTTCCTGGGTGCTTTGACCAGGTAGGTGACCGCCCAGATCGAAACGAAAAGCAGCGCAACCAGCAAACCGAGGACGAACACCGACATCTCGACGATCTTTCCACGGAACGTGATGATGACCGACCCGGGATCCTGCAGCAGGAAGTTGGCCGCCAGGGCGCTGACGACCATCGCAATGATGACAATGGCGCCGAACTTCATCGTTCCTGCTCGACCTCGTCAGGAGTTTCAGCTTCGTCGGGCGTGCCTGTCGCCTCGGCGAGTGTGTTGAACTGCCGCAAAAGTTGCAGCGACCGGGAAATGTCCGGCATGGAGACACGCAAGACGCTGTCGCGAATCTCGGCAATCGTTTCACGCGCGCGTTGCACGGCTGTCGAGTCTTCATCGTAGTAGTTGCCGAGCCAGGTATCGGCATCATCCAGGCTTTGGCGGAAAATGGTCTCTTCACCGCGCAAGAGCGCAATTCGTGCCGCCTGGAGTTGCAGGGACAGGTTGGCACGCAGGAAGTAGCGTGCTTCCGGTGCGACCAGCGCAGGTGATACGTCCTCGACGTCGCGAACCTTGACGACCCCGTCCATGGCATTGCGGACCGACGCCCAGGCACGGTCCATGCCGGTCAGCTCGGGGTCGATACCGGTGGTGGCCTCAGCCGCCTGCACCGCGGCCTCCTGTCGAAGAGGCAGCGAGTCGACGATGGATGCGAGACTTGCAAGTGTCAGCGTGATGCCCGTCGTATCGGGTTTATCCACTACCTCGAGCGCACGCAACTCATCCGACAATGCCTGGCGGATACTGGTCAGGCGCGGATCGCCGAGTTGAACGATTCTTTCATCGGCATACGTCAGTGCGAGCATCGCGAGTTCGGGATTATTGGCGAGCTGCAACTGCGCATTCGCAATTTGCATGTAGTACTCCGCTTCCGCCAGCAGCCAGACGTCGCGGGCACCGGTGGAAATACCCTGCAGTGAAGCCAGCGATGCTTCCACCGTTGCGAGCCGTCCCGGGACCAACTCGGTCTGTCGCAAGCGATTCTCGAGCTGCCGATTGATGCGCGAAATCGCAGCCTCACTTGCTGCATCGTTGTCCGCAAGCGATGAGACGCTGGCCTCGAGCGAACTCACCACCGCCTGTGTAGCCTCCATGGAGGCGATCAGTGTCTCGACCCTGGTCTCATCATCGGCCGCCGTGCTTGCGACATTTTTATCGCGAAACAAATCGAGACCCGCCAGGGCAAGTGCACCGACCGACAGCAACAACGCAAGCCAGGCGATGAACCCGCCACCCAGTCGCTTTGCGCCGCCCGCCATCTCAACGTCGCCAAACGACGCGTCTTCGTTTTCCGAGGTGTTTTCTTCGGTCATGAACTCGTTCCGGTGCGCCGCCACTCGCTCAGCGCATTGACAATATCTTCCGGGTGGGGACCCGACGCCTGAATCGCCGGTATGCCCGGTACCAGCTTGCCTATCGTTTGTATCACACGTTCGCCGGGGGCGACCAGTGGCGTTTGCCGCAGGCGTACAAGCGTGCTGGACGGCAATACACCGACCAAGGCCTCGAAGGTGGCGACACTCATTACAGAGACGACATCGATGCCCCCCGATTGCCAGCTTCGATCGAGTTCGGTGATGTCCGCTTCGGTCACCCCGGCGACGTTGCGCTCATAGGTATCGAGGTAATGTACATCGGCGCTGCGCTCGCTCAGTACGTTGCCGAGCAGCGGCCTGCCGTTTGCGCCGCGAACAATGAGAACGGATTTTCCCGCAACAGCCTGCAGGTCTTCGTGCTCGAGCATTTGCTCACTGGTAAATCCCTGGCCGGGATCGATGCTTACGCAAAGCCCGGCTTCGGCGAGCTGGTTTGCCGTAGCCCGACCGATAGCGGCGATGTCACCCTTGTGCCCGGCAATATACGGCGCGCCAAACTCGACGGCATTACGGCTGACGAAAATGACGATGTCCGGTGCGGGAGTGCCTGCCAGGTCGCGGCGGATTTCGTCGTCCGGCCGAGGCTGAATGTCGATAACCGGAAAGGAGACCGCTGTACCGCCAGCCGATTCGATCGCTTTTGACAGTGCACCGGACTGGCCAGCCGGACGGGTTACCAGGACCTTGCAGCCCGCGAGCGCGCCTGCTCTCATTCGCCCAGCGCTTGCAGCAGATCGCCGGCGCCGTCTGCGAGCAGCTGTTCGGCGGCAGCTTCACCGAGCGCCGCTGCATTGCTGCCGTCGCCAGAGGCACTGGCGCGAATGATCGTCTGGCCGTCTTCGCTGGCGACCAGCGCGCGAACGGTCAGCGAGTCGCCGTCGAGCTCGGCAAAACTGGCGACGGGTGACTGGCAGCTCGCGTTGAGTCTTGCTGCGACAGCGCGCTCGGCTGCGGTGGTGAGAACACTTGTGGGGTCCTCAATCTGTTGCAGGACCGCAATCAGATTCCGTTGTCCTTCAAGGCACTCGATGCCGACCACGCCCTGTGCGGCGGCGGGCAACATCTTCCCGGGCGTGAACGATTCGGTAATGTACTGATCGAGCCCGAGCCGCTGCAGACCCGCTGTCGCAAGAATAATGGCGTCATAGTCGCCCGCGGCCAGCCTGGCCAGGCGCGTATTGACGTTGCCGCGCAGTGGAACAACGTCCAGGTCGGGACGCATCGCACGAAGTTGCGCCTGGCGCCGCAGGCTTGAGCTGCCGATCCGCGCCCCGTTTGGCAGATCGGTAAATCGGGTGCCGTTGCCGGATACCAGGGCATCCGTCGGGTCGGCGCGGTCGAGAACGGCGGCGATGCAAAACCCGGCAGGCATATCGGCGGGCACGTCTTTCATCGAGTGGACGGCGATATCGGCATGGCCTGACTGCATCGCGACCTCGAGTTCCTTGATGAACAGGCCTTTGCCGCCGATCTTCTGCAGGCTCTTGTCCAGGATCTCATCGCCCCGGGTGGACAGGGGCACCAGTTCGACCCCGGAGACGCCGGCCACGGATTCGAGTTTTTCAGCCACGTGCTTCGCCTGCCAAAGTGCAAGCTCGCTCTTTCGCGTGGCGATGCGGATTTCCAAGATTGCCTATCCTTCTTTCAGTCGGCGTTTCACATTGGCCACGTGGCGACGGCTGACAACCAGCTCGTCGTCGCCCGGGTCCACGCGAAGGATAACCCGCGTGCGGCCATCGTCGTCCTTTTTTAATGTATCGATGGCGTCGATGGCGACGACCGCGGCTCGATGGATGCGAACGAAACGCCCTGCAAACTCACTTTCGAGAGACTTAAGCGATTCCTCGATGAGGTCGCGACCGTCGGTGTGCACCACGCTCACGTATTTCTGATCCGCCACGAAATAGCGGACGTCACTTACAGGGATCAGCTTCAGTTCGTCATGGAGGCGCGCGCACAGGTGTTTGCGGCCGGTGGTGACGCCGCTTTGCTGACCAATGTCGGCCAGGACTTCATTGGTGAGTCGCGCAGCCCGTTCAAGGGCCTGCGTGAGCCGCTTGCGGCGCACGGGCTTCAGCACATACCCGATGGCATTGGTTTCGAAGGCTTCTATGGCGTATTCGTCATAGGCGGTGGTAAATACCACGGCCGGCGGGGCATCGCCCTGGTTCAGGTGATGCGCGGTCTCTATGCCATCCATGCCCGGCATGCGTATGTCCAGGAGAATGACGTCAGGTTTTTTCTGGCGGACCAGGTCCAGCGCTTCGCGACCGTTGCCAGCTTCGCCAATGACCTCGTGCTCGCCAGCGTCATCGATCAACTGTCGAAGCCTGTCTCGCGCGGGGGGCTCGTCATCGACGATCAATATTTTCATTACGCTGAATCCTCGAACGGAAAACGCAGGAGAATCCGGTAATGATCTGCAGCCTCGTCGACGCGAACCTCGGCACCTTGCCCGTAGGCCAGTTCAAAACGCTGCAAAATGTTTGACATCGCCATCTTGTTGCCGCCCGTCCTGCGCGTCTGGTCTTGTGCGATGGGATTGTTAATCTCAATCTCAAGCTTGTCGTCGTCACGGCGTCCGTTGATGGTAACCTCGCCACCGTCCGGGAGGAGTTCGATGCCATGATAGATCGCGTTTTCGAGGAGCGGCTGGATGGTGAGGCTGGGGATCAGGGCACGCATCGGCAAGGCATCAACGTCCCAGCGAACACGCAGCCGATCACCGAGGCGCAGTTTTTCGATGCGCTGGTAGATCACCGCTGTTTCGATTTCTTCCTTCAGCATCGTACGGTCTTTACGGGCATTTAAATTGGCGCGCATCAGGTCCGCAAGATCCTCGACTGCTTCTTCCGCCCGGCGCGGGTCGCTGCGCGTTAGCGAGGCGATGGTATTCAGGCTGTTGAATAGAAAATGCGGGCGAATCATCGCCTGCAGGGCACTGATGCGTGACTGCGCCTCCAGCAGGATGCTGCGCCGCCACTCACTGGAGATGTAGAGATAACGCATCGCCAGTGCAATGACGATGGAGCTTGCTGCGAAGGTCTTCAGCAGGAACTCGCCATGTGTTGAATCGATAATGACGGCTTCTGCGAATATGCGGGTCAGTTGCCAGGTGATTTCGGCCAGTACCAGGCAAAGCACCTCCAGCAGTGCGAAGCAGACGACGAAGGCGCCCATGTGCCCCTGCTTTTCTGCCCAGGGCCGTATTGCGCAGAGCACGCCTGCGCCGAGAAGGGCGAGCCAGAGCACAAACATCGACATCTTGGAGAGCTCGGTCAGGAAGGCGCCGGGCTCGAAAGCAACGAGTGTCAGCAGGATCGCGACGAGTTCAGCAACGATCAGGATGACGAGGATCGTTCCCGCCGCGCAAAAGTCCGGCAGGTAGGCTTGCGTTTGCTTGTCGGCGGCTTCCCTGGATTCTGCCACGCCACGCTCCGTTCCCATGGAAGCGCATTGTAACTCGCTGAAAGGCGAACGGTGTCAGACGCTCGTCACGGTTGGCAGAGGAAGGCAGCCTGCCGCATGAGCGGCTTCTCGTCAGGGGTGCGTGATTAGCCGCAGAATTCGCTGACCTGGTTTTCGGCGCGTTCGCGAGCCACCCGCATCTCGGCCTCGTCGAGATAGACCCGCTCGCCGGAGTCGTCTTCGCGATACAGATGACGTGCGCCCACCAAGCGCGGCATGTCAGCGCGCGCTTTCTCGCAGGCCGCGCGGCGGTCCAGCGCCATCGCCCGCAATGCTTCTTCCGACGGTTCTTCAGCGGCCGCCGCGGCTTCAGCCTCCCTGGCTTCCATGCGGGCTGCAGCACGTGCCTGCGTCTGAGCAGCAATGCGTGCGGGATCGGTGGGCGTTGACTGGATGGCCATACGCTCCGACTGTGCACCAACGGGTTTGTCGCCGTAATGCACGTGGCCGTCTTCGTCGACCCATTTGTAAATATCACCCGCGAACGCGATGCCGGAGGCGGCAAGCGTGAGAATCGAGGCGGCAGCGCCTTTTTGCCATTTCATACGATAGTCCCTTCGTAACCGAGGGCATGTAGCCGTACACCAATTAGACCACGGTTATCGGAGCATTCAAGTGACCTCGATCACAGTGGATGTTGTGCCGCGTTTGCAAAAAATCGGGCGGGCCCAAAGGGCCGTCTGCTGCGACGGCTCCAACTCCCTGTGCCTGTGAGAATTGCCACGGCCTCAATCCACATAGTCGGTTGTCCGCATTTATGGATATCGATCATTCGGCCATCGCGAACTCCGGGTAGGCCTCCAGACCGCATTCGTGCAGGTCGACGCCGTCGTACTCGTGTTCCTTGTCTACCCGGATGCCGATCGAGGCCCGGATCAGGAACCAGGCAGCGAGGCTCAAGGTGAAAGCCCAGCCGAAAATCGCGAGGATGCCGACGACCTGCACCCACCAGGTCGCCGAGTCATTGTAGATGAGCACGGCCAGGAGACCCCAGATGCCGACGACGCCGTGCACGGAGATGGCGCCAACGGGGTCGTCAATCTTCAGCTTGTCGAGCGTCACGATTGACGACACCACGAGCAGGCCACCGATAGCGCCAATCAGGGTTGCGCCGAATGGTGTCGGCGCCAGCGGCTCCGCGGTGATGGCTACCAGGCCCGCCAGTGCGCCGTTCAGGGTCATCGTTAGATCCGATTTGCCAAACCACAGGCGCGCGAGCAGCATTGCAGCGACAAGCCCGCCGGCAGCTGCCATGTTAGTGTTGACGAACACGATCGCGACGCTATTGGCCTCGCCGATGTCGCTTATCCTGAGCTCCGAACCACCGTTGAAGCCGAACCAGCCGAGCCACAGGATCAGTGTACCGAGTGTGGCGAGCGGCAGGTTGCATCCGGGTATGGCCTGTACCTGGCCCTGCGGTCCGTACTTGCCCTTGCGCGCGCCGAGCATCAAAACGCCGGCAAATGCGGCCGCCGCGCCGCAGAGATGCACGATGCCGGAACCGGCGAAGTCCTGGAAGCCGAGCTGGTCCAGCCAGCCGCCGCCCCACTTCCAGAATCCCTGTACGGGATAAATAAACCCGGTCAGCACGACCGCGAACAGAAAGAACGACCAGAGTTTCATCCTTTCGGCGACGGCGCCGGAGACGATCGACATAGCCGTCGCGACGAATACGACCTGGAAAAAGAAGTTGGACAATTCCGAATAATAAGTCTCGCCACCGCTCGCAAGGACATCGTCGACGGTGTTGTCGGCGCTGCCGAGCAGGCCGCCAAACAGGTTGCCGACGCTCGCGAACACTGAGCCGTCAACGTCGCCGGGGTACATGATTGAGTACCCGCAAAGCATGTACATGATGCAGGCGATCGAATACAGGCCGACGTTCTTGGTCAGGATCTCGGCCGTGTTCTTGGCGCGGACGAGGCCTGCTTCGAGCATCGTGAAGCCGGCGGCCATCCACATGACGAAGGCGCCCATCACGAGGAAATAGAGGGTATCGAGCGCGTAGCTGAGTTCAGTGACCCGGCCGCCCAGTGCAGCTAAATCTTCCATTGCAAATTCCTCCTTTCCTAAACTGCTGCCGCGCCGGTTTCACCGGTACGGATACGGATTGCCTGGTCGAGATCGCTGACGAAGATCTTGCCGTCGCCGATTTTTCCTGTACGCGCAGCATTTGTAATTGCCTCGATAACCTGATCGACGATATCCGCTGCAACCGCAAGCTCTATCTTTGCCTTCGGCAGAAAGTTGACGACATACTCGGCGCCCCGATACAGCTCGGTGTGACCTCGTTGCCTCCCGAACCCCTTTACCTCAGTGACCGTGATGCCCTGTATGCCAATTTCGGCAATTGCCTCACGCACGTCATCAAGCTTGAACGGCTTGACGATGGCTGTGATCATTTTCATCGCTTGGTCCTTTCTTGAATGAGTTCACTTTGCTTAATGCAGCAACCATGCCAACTATGGATGCCCGAATAAAAACAACAGGTTGTGATTTTCGGCGAGCTATGTTTGCCTCGTAACGGTGCAACAATTCGTCCCATTGCCCCCATTTGGTGAGTCGCTTCGACTATTGCGGCGCTACACCCCGATTCGCCGCTGGCGTTTTTGAGCGGTCTCATGTATCAACCGCCTATGACAAAGGAATCGATAGACAAGCTCGCCCGGTCGCTCGCGGAAGCCGTTCCGGAGGGTTTGAAAAACCTGCGAGGCGACCTCGAAAAGAACTTCAGGTCTGTCCTGCAGACAGGCCTGGACAAGCTCGACCTGGTGACCCGCGAGGAATTTGAGGTACAGCAGGCTGTGCTCGCAAAGACACGCGCGAAGCTCGAGGCGCTGGAGTCACGCCTGGCAGGGATGGAACAAGGCACAGGTGCCGGGAAGACCGCGAAAAAGACGGCAGAGGGAGAGGCGAAGAAGAAGCGCTGAGCCCTTGCCCGGCGGACACTGACGCAAGTATCGACCAGCCAGGGAGTGGCGATGTTCGAATCAAGCAACACCAAAGCCTGACGTGGGGCTCGCCATACTAAGGAGCCGGGCGGCGATTGGTGTCGAAGCGCCGCCCGTCACGATCGAGGTGTTTCTATCCGGCGGACTGCCCCGCTTTAATATCGTCGGCCTCGCCGAAACGGCGGTTCGTGAAAGCAAGGATCGCGTCTTCGGCGCGATCAAGAGCTCCGGTTTCGAATTCCCGCAACGTCGCATCACGGCCAACCTGGGCCCCGCTGAAATGCGCAAGACGGGCGGTCGTTTCGACCTTGCGATTGCGCTCGGGATTTTGTCGGCCAGTGGCCAGCTTCCCCGTGAGCGAATCGACGAGTTCGAGTTCTACGGCGAGCTGGCATTGAACGGCGACCTGCGGCCTGTCTCCGGCGTCCTGCCGGCCGCCATAAAGGCGGCTGCCGACGGCAAGCCGATCATCGTTCCAAGGGACAACGGTTCTGAGGCGGCGCTGGCCGGCGGCGACGTCTATATCACCGGCAGTCTGCGCCAGGTCTCCTCGGTATTGAGCAACCAGTCAGAGGCCACGGCGGTCGAGTCCGTTGTTGCCAATGATGCCGCGAACGACAGCCCGGATATGCGTGACGTTTACGGTCAGCGGTTGGCAAAGCGCGCACTGGAGATTGCGGCGGCGGGCGGCCACAACCTGTTGTTCATCGGTCCACCCGGCACCGGGAAGAGCATGCTGGCGAGGCGATTACCCGGCCTGCTGCCGAAGCTGTCGGACGTCGAAGCGATGGAGACTGCTGCGGTGCGATCCGTGCTGGGATTGCCACTTGAAGTTTCGCGCTGGCGGTGTCGCCCGTTTCGGGCGCCACACCACACGGCCTCGGCAATCGCGCTTGTCGGCGGTGGTCGCGATCCACGACCGGGCGAGATATCCCGCGCACACAATGGCGTGTTGTTCCTTGATGAGCTGGCGGAGTACAGTCGTCATGTCCTCGAAACTTTGCGCGAGCCGATGGAAGCGGGCCGCATTACGATATCGCGGGCGCAAGGCCAGGCAGATTATCCGGCGCAATTCCAGTTGATTGTTGCAATGAATCCCTGTCCGTGCGGCTATCTCGGCGACGGTCATGGTGACTGCAACTGCAGCCGGGATGCCGTTCAGCGATATCGGGGCCGCCTGTCCGGACCGCTGATGGATCGCATAGACATCAAGGTATCGGTGGCCAGGCCACCTGTGGCCATGTTGCGGCCTGGCAGGGCCTCCGAAGAATCGAGTGCCGTCGTCGCATCACGGGTTCACGCAGCGCGACAACGCCAGATCAGCCGGGCAGACGCATTGAACGCGCGTCTCGATGCGGCCGGACTCGCGCGGGCATTTTCCGTCAGTGACGACTGCTACCAGTTACTCGAGGATGCCGCTATGCGGCTGCATCTTTCGGCGAGGGCGCTCCAGCGCGTCCAGCGAGTTGCGAGGACCATCGCAGACCTGGCGGGGGAAGAACCGGTGGGCCGGGCCCATGTGGCGGAAGCGCTGGGCCTGTGGCAGGTGAACCGCGGCAAATCTCAGTTGCCGAGTTCCCCGGTCATGTAGTCAACGGCGGCACGTACTTCGTCGTCGGACAGATCCATGCGCGCCCCCTTGGCGGGCATGAATCCGCTCTCACCGGTGTAGCCCTCGATGGCGTTCCGGTATAGCGCGTCGTTGCCCTGCTCCAGCCGAGCGGCCCATTGCCCGGCATCACCGAGAATCGGCGCACCGCCGACACCGGCGCCATGACACACGAGGCAGGCATCGTTATACACCTGCGGTCCTGACATCATCGTCTCAACCGGCTCCGGCTGTTCCGCTTCTGTAACGACGGGCTCGCCGGCAGAAACCTCTTCGCCGGGCAGGTAGACCCGGCCAAAGGGGCGCAGTTGATCAGCGACTGCGGCCTGGTATTCAGCGGTCTCGGCCGCGGAAGCGCGCTGGTTACTGTCCAGCATTTGCGTAACGCCGAGGTACATCAGCACCACGATGGCGGGTGCGCCGATCACCAGCGAGTATGTTTCGAATATTTTCTGATCCCGATTCAAGGTTCTGCTCCGGAAAACGGTTCTGTTTGCCCGCGACGTGACGCGGCTGGGCGCGCATTATATACCTTAATCCGTGTCGTCTGGTGCCACCGGCTGCCGTGTTTCGCATGCGTCAAACGCGCATTGCAAAGCTTCTCACCCGGTGCGACAGTTACCGGTCCACTCGAGAGGGAAAGCAAGAATGTCCAGACTGCAACACACCTTGTATATAACAATCGCCTGCACCCTGGTCCTGGGTGGCTGTGGCGGCGGGTCCGATCAGGCCAACGAGGCCGCGGTGACAATGGAAGTCGAACCGGCAGATCTTGTGCTGCGCGGCGGCAAGGTGGCAACCGTTGACCCCGATCTCGGCGACGTTTCGGCGATCGCCGTCAACGGCTACAAGATTACGGCAGTAGGCACGAACGCCGAGATTGCTGCATACATCGGGCCGGAGACCTCGGTCATTGAACTGAACGGCCGGTTTGCGATGCCCGGCTTTATTGAAGGGCATGGCCATTACATGGGTCTCGGCCGGGCGAAACAGATCCTCGATTTGCGCAATGTCGAGAACTGGGATGAAATCGTCACGATGGTGTCCGGCGCCGTCGACAAGGCACAGCCGGGTGAGTGGATTTTTGGCCGCGGCTGGCACCAGGATAAATGGGATAGCGTGCCGGACAACGCGGTCGATGGCGTGCCAAGGAACGACAGCCTGAACGCGGTCTCGCCGGATAACCCGGTCGCACTGGGGCATGCCAGTGGCCACGCCGCGTTCTATAACGACGCCGCACTCGAGGCGGCCGGCATCGATAACAATACGCCCGATCCGCCGGGTGGCAAGATCGTAAGAACACCCGACGGACGTGCAACCGGGCTGATGCGCGAGACGGCACAACGGCTGTTGAGCGAGGCCATTGGCATCTACCAGGGTCGGCTAACGCCAGAGGAAATGGAACAGATCGATCGCGAGCGGGTGATGCTGGCGGCAGACGAAGCGCTGCGTCACGGCGTGACGTCTTTCCAGGATGCGGGTACGAGTTTCGAGGGCATCGAGTTCTTCAAGAAGCTTGAAGAGGAAGGCAACCTGCCGGTCCGGCTCTATGTCATGGTACGTCGCGAAACGAACGAACTGATGGACGAGGCGCTGCCGCAGTATCGAATGCTGCCGGAAGGTAACGACTTCCTGACCGTACGATCAATCAAGCGCCAGATTGATGGCGCGCTGGGCGCGCACGGCGCATGGTTGCTGGAACCTTACGAAGATCTCAAGGAAACGGACGGACTGGTTCTCGAGACGGCCGAAGACATTGAGCGGACCGCGGAGATCGCGGTGAAGCACGGTTTCCAGGTCAATACGCACGCGATCGGTGATCGTGGCGTACGGGAAGTACTGGACCTGTACGAACGCGCATGGGAAACGATGGGCGTGGAAGGAAACGACCTGCGCTGGCGCATAGAGCACGCGCAGCACATCGACCCGGTCGACGTACCGCGGTTCGGTCAGCTAGGTGTCGTGGCAGCGGTGCAGGCGATTCATGGCACCTCCGATGGGCCGTGGATCCCGACCCGCCTCGGCGATGAACGGGCGAAGGCAACCTCGCAGCCCTGGCGTCATCTGTTCGAAACCGGTGCGCTCGTTACCAACGGCACAGACGTGCCCGTGGAACCGATTGACGCGATTGCGTCGTACTACGCGTCGGTGTCGAGGATGATGGTGAACGGTGAGCGCTTCTATCCGGAGTACGCGATGACCCGTGAAGAAGCATTGCAGACCTACACGATCAACAATGCAATCGCCGCATTTGAAGAAGATATCAAGGGCTCACTGACGCCGGGTAAGTATGCGGACATCGTTGTTCTGTCGCAGGACCTGCTGACGGTCGAGGAAGCGCGCATTCCCGACACCACGGTCGACATCACGATCGTTGGTGGTGAGGTGAAATACACCCGGGGCATGTAGGCAAAAACCCGGGGTCGGCGCCTGGCTCTGATCCCTTCCAGCGATGGGCAATAGAAACGATGGCTGATATCGACGACCTGATCGAAGAGTTAAAGCAAAAACGCGACGAGCTCCGGGTGAAGGTGCACCTGGCATCCAAAGACGTGCAGGACGAATGGACGGCTCTCGAAAAGAAAATGGACCAGTTCGCGGATGATGCCAAACTAAAGGAAACCGGGTCGGGCCTGAGTGAAGCATTGCGTCATCTCGGTGACGAACTGAAGCTCGGCTACGAGCGCATCCGCGACGCGGTCAAAGATTGATTCTCTGCAGGTATTGCCATGACAAAAAGACAGACCATCAGTGCACCGGATATCCCCGAACACAAGAACCCGATTCCGGCAGCAACTCGCATCGGCAACCTGGTTTTTTCCTCGGCGGTCGGCGGAGAGGACCCCGTGTCGCACGAATTACCCGATGACAGCGAGTCGCAAATTGCCAATACGTTCAAGACGATGGCTGCGATCATGCGGGAGGCAGGGGGTTCTGTTGAGCATATTGGCAAGCTAAGCGTTTATCTCGCGGACATGGAAGACAGAAAGCTCGTCAATCCGCATTGGCTGGACATGTTTCCCGACGAATCGAGCAGGCCGGTAAGGCATACCTCGGCAAAGAAGTTACCGCCCGGTCGCCGTATCCAGGTGGAGTTTATCGCCGTTCTTCCGTGACAAAAAGTCGACAGGACAATCAATGCAATACAAAGCCATTAAGCTGGTTAAGCGACCGGGCACCCGGATAACGCCTGACATTTTTGAGACGGTGATGCTGGAAACGCCCGAGCTCGCCGACGATGAAATCCTGGTTCGGCAGACGCACATGTCACTCGATCCAGCGATGAAAGGCTGGATGTCGCGCGACAAGGACAGCTACATACCGCGCGTCGAGCTCGGTGAAATCATGCGTTCAAGCGGTGTTGGTGAAATCGTCGAGTCCAGGAATGACGACTACCCGGTCGGTGCGATGGTTGGGGGCTTGCTCGGCTGGACCGAGTACTACGTCGGTGACGGCAAGGGTCTGCGGATCCTGCCACCCGGCCTGTCGCCGGAAGAGGTGTTGTGTGTATTGGCGTTGCCCGGTTTGACGGCTTACCAGGGGCTTGTCGAGATTGGCAAACCGAAGCGAGGTGAGACGTTGTTTGTTTCCGGCGCAGCCGGCTCCGTCGGGTCCATCGTTGGACAGATTGGCAAGGCCGAAGGGCTGCGGGTAATTGGTACGGCTGGCTCGGACGACAAGTGTCGCTGGCTTGAGGATGAACTGGGTTTCGACAAGGCTATCAACTACAAATCCGACAAGCTCGTGGAACAGGTAGCTGAGGCCACGCCTGATGGTGTCGACATCTATTTTGAAAATACCGGCGGACCTGTGCAGCATGCCGTGTTCTGGCGCATGAACGCGCACGGTCGCATTATTGTTTGCGGCATGATTGCTGACTACAACACCGACAACCCCGGACCGGGGCCCAACTGGTTGAATGTGATCCGGAAGCGCCTGACGATACAAGGTTTCACGATGCCGGATCACTGGGACAACATACCGAAGATGACCGAAGCACTGGTCGGGTACTACAAGGCAGGGCAGCTTAAATATCGTGCGCATACACTGCAGGGCCTGGAAAGTGCGATAGAAGGCATCAACCTGTTGTTTACCGGGGGTAATACCGGCAAGTTGATGGTGGTGCTTTAGTCAGCGATCGCTTGCAGCGTTGTAAACGATCGGTGTGGAATGATCTTTAGGATGAAAACCAAAAAGGCGAATAGGCAACTTCCACCCTGTATGAACGAAAGTTGATCGGGTACTGACCAAAGCAGAACCAAGTACAATTTGTCTCCAGGCGCCCGTAGCTCAGCTGGATAGAGTACTGCCCTCCGAAGGCAGGGGTCACAGGTTCGAGCCGAGCCGACCGCAGGTCGCCGACGCGCCGAGTGCAGCGAGGCAATCCTGTCGGGCGCGCTATTTTCTCATTTTTGTCAATAGCTTACGAGGCGAAACCCTTGTTGGCTTTGTCATGGTTTCTTGGGTGTGTGACTTCTGTGTGCGATGTAAGCGTTTATACTCTTACTTTCGCGCCGACCTCGATCGCGCTGTCGGCTTGACCGGTCGAGTCGCAAAATCAATTCCGCACGCGGTCAGTAGAGAATGGTAAGTCGTAAATGAAGTACGGGTTTCAGGTTTCAGCGTTTTGAAGACTGTGACACGATTGATGCCCGCAAGTTTTGCGACCTTCCCAACACCGCGAGCGCGAATGACATCGGCAACGGCAGTCTTAAACACGACCTCGTCACCCTCCAGCAGAGCTTCATTGACGTATGCAGCAGCATACGATGGATCGCAAAGGTCTTCGTAGAGATCCTCTTTCATGTCCCATGACGCCGCAGCTTTTACTTTCTTACTCATCGTTCCGTTCCCGAAAATCTTTCAATCTGTCTCTCGCTCGTTTGATGGCTCGCTTTTGATCACTCTTTCCAGATCCGCCGAGCAACAACACAATTGCTTCGTCAATATTCGCGAAGTAGACGCGTAATCCAATCCTTCCTGCCAGCCGCATCTCATATAAGCTGCCTCGCAGCGAAGAACAATCGCCCAGGTGGTCGTGCTCTTCGATGGCTCGTAACCGGCGCCTAACCGAAGCTTGTCTCCGTCCGTCCAGTTTCTCGATCCAATCGACGAAGGGCTGTCGTCCGGACTCGGTTTCGTAAACCAGTAGTTCCATCGGCAATACTATAAGTAATGTTGCCTACAGGCAACATAATCAAATCTTGGGAATTGTGTGAAATTTGTGTGACTGAGTGCTGCACGGTTCTGCTAAGTACTGAATCCGCAATGGGCGTCATGCCGTTTGTGGTTAATGATTTCAGTTGCTTGCAACCCTACTAACGAAATCCCAAGGCAGGGGTCACAAGTTCGAGCCGAGACGACCGCAGGTCGCCGACGCGCTGAGCGCAGCGAGGCCATCTTGCCGGGTGCGCCAAACATCAACGGGCCCCGTTGGGACCCATTGATGTTTGGTGGGTTTGAGGAAAGATGAGGACTTCTGTTCGACAAACGCGGCAGCGTTTGGACCGAGCGGCGTCAGCCGCGAGCCCACTGGGTGAAAACAGCATCGGTGCTGTTTTCGGTCAATTCTCTCGGGCGCGCCAATCTTTTTGAAGGGCTACGCAAGGTAAGGCAATGTCGGCCTGACCAACGAGCGACTTTGTCTGTCAGGCTTAATTAATCTCTGGAAGCCTGCCCCACAATTCATCTTTGTGAGTACTTGCCATGGCCCAAATGGGATGATCCAGCGGTATGTTCTCGAAGAAGAAAGCTTGTGAATCATCGATGACATCCCAGTCATCAAAGAAAACAACCAATTTCCAGTTGAATTCGCCGCCCAGGTTATGCTCTTCTACTACATACCCTCTCATTAGTCCTTCAGTGATTGCTCCATCAAGGGCCGGTAGAACTTCGGACCAGAGCTCATTCCATTCTGGCAGGTCAGCACGGTTAACTTTAAAGAGATTTTCGTAGACATAGGCCGCGTCACCCGGTGATTCAACATTCCGCTCGCCAAGATTCCAGGTCTCATCCTTGTGTGCCAAAACACTTCTATTGAAAGCCTCCAGTCCTTCAGGATCTACT
>CAZVWF010000025.1:0-29990 GCA_964630795.1 uncultured Woeseia sp.
TGGCGCCACAGCTTCGGCGGCGACCTCTGCCGCTTTCTCAGCCGCTGCGAGCTTATCTTCGTTTTGTTCGCCGGCCGGAATGACCATGGTTTTTGTGAACTCGTCCTCCTCGTCGTCGGCCGTTTGCTGGTCGGAGAAGCGCAATTGGTGATGACCGATTGTAATGGCGTCACCGTTTTGCAGGGCGTGTTTCTTGATTAGTTTGCCGTTGACATACGTTCCATTGGTGCTGTTGAGATCTTCAAGGAAAGAGTCATTAAGAATGTTGATGATCAGGGAATGGTGGCCACTGACTGCGGGGTTATCGATTCGTACATCATTGTCAGGAAGGCGCCCGATGGTGTAGCGCTCCTTGGACATGTTGTACTCAGCCAGAACCTGGCCGTCCAGACTCAGTATTAAACGCGCCATATCAGTTTTATCGCTCTCTCACAGGTCTAGTTCATTGCAGAGTGTCTTCCTGACGCTCTGCTTACCTAAGAACCGAACAGGCCTGATAGCTTCGCCAGCAAACCCTTCTTCACAGCGAATGAATCAACAACCTGCGCCAGTTGCACCGACACGTTGTCCCGCCCGCCATGCTCGTTAGCAAGCTGCACCAAATGCTCACTAACCACATTAAGGCTAGCACTAAACGTGCTGATAGTTAAGTGAATATCTTCATCCTCAACCATGTCCGGCAGTCCGTCGGAGCACAGCAAATAGATGTCATCCGGCAGGACGTCATACTCCTGCAATTCGACCTCGACGGTCGGTTCGACGCCCAGTGCGCGGGTGACGTAGTTTCGATTGGTGGACCGCTGGGCCTCTTCCTCGGAATAGAAGCCCCGATCGACAAGCTCCTGCAACAGGGAGTGATCCATGGTTAATTGTTCGAACTGGTTATTCCGCAGCCGGTAGGCGCGGGAATCGCCCACGTGCGCGATGGAGATCTTGTTATCGTAGAACATCGCCGCGACGAGCGTCGTGCCCATCCCTTCGCAGTGGGTCTGGCTTTGTGCGGTCTGGAAAATAATCTTGTTGGCCCTGGCCACGGCATCGCGAAGGACGATCGTCTGCCGCATCAATCCGGTGTGGGGATCGATGTCGTCGCGCTCCTCGCGAGTAGCGCCTTCGAGGGCCATGTCAGTAATCGTCTGTACTGCAATGCTGCTGGCGACTTCGCCGGCCTGGTAGCCACCCATGCCGTCGGCGAGGACGAGCAGGCCCATATCGCTGTTCAGTCCAATCGCGTCCTCATTGTGATCGCGCACCTTGCCGGTATCCGTTAACTCGGCAAACTTAATCTTTCCGCGCAGGCTCTTGTCTTTACTCATGGCGGCGACTCAGGCGGCGTACTTCGCGCAATTACGCAGGGCAATGGCCATCTCTGCGCCGTTGACGAACCGATCTTCAGGACGTTTGGCAAGCGCTTTGAAAAGGACGGTGTCCACACTCGGTGGCACACCCGGCCGGCGATTGGATACCGGCGACGGATCCTCCGTCGTTATCTTGCTCATAAGCACAGTGATGTTTGATGCTTTAAACGGCACTTCGCCAACCAGTAGCTCATATAGCGTAACACCAAGCGAGAACAAGTCCGAGAGGCCCGATAATGATTCTGCGTTGAGCTGTTCCGGCGACATATACGTCGGTGTTCCGAGGACGATCCCGGTCTTGGTTCGATTGTTGTCCGTTACCCGGGCCAGGCCGAAGTCGCTGATCTTTAGCAGGTCCTGCCGGCGACTATAGAGAAGGTTGGCAGGTTTGATGTCACGATGAATCAGGCCCTGGTTGTGGGCATAGTCCAGTGCCTCTGCCGTTTGGGCGCAAAGCTCGAGCGCCTTGCTGGGTGCGAGTAGTTTCTTCGGGTCCGTAAACTCGGTTAGCGAAATGCCCTCCAGGTATTCCATTGCAATGTAAGCAAGGTGCTTGTCCTCGCCGCAGTCAAATACGGTGATGATGTTCGGGTGCGTCAGGCGGCCCGCAGATTCAGCTTCCCGGAAAAAGCGAAGACGCGCCTCTTCCAGTTCCTCGTCCTCGAATTCGTTCTCGATAGGGATGACCTTTAAAGCAACTGGCCGATTGATGCGCGGGTCACGCGCCAGGTAAACGGCACCCATGGCGCCACGGCCAAGGAGGCGTTCGATGACATAACGGCCGAGTTGTTGCGGTGCACCTTTTCCCCGACTCAGCGAGAACTTGTTTTTCGGCGACGATGTACCGCTCCGGGTTTTTTTCATCCACTGGATGACCGCATCCGCGCGTTCCGGTTTTGCCTGCTCCTCGAATGCGAGGGACAGCTTGTACATCGCGGTGGCGACTGTTTCTGTCGGCTGGCAGCGCCGGAACTCGGCGAATGCAGGTTCGAGGCGGCCCGCGGCGAGAAAATCGTTGCCGCGTTTGAAGGCGTTGACGGCTGCCTTGCGTACCGTATCGGCAAGCCACCAGCTCAGGATTGATGCGCCGACGAAAATGAATGTGGCACGACCCATATCGACACGTATCCTGCCGATAAAGAGGAGTAATGCCTCCATCAGTACCACCGTCGAAATGACGATAACGGTGATGAGAATGATGTCACGGCGATTTCGGCCCGGCAGGACCAGCGCAGCGATAATCGCGAGCAGGACGGGGGCGAACCATTCAGCCGCACGACTCCATGCAGGTGAAAAAATTGTGCGTCGCTGTTCGATGTCAGCTAGTAGTCGTGACGTGATTTCTGATGACGTTACGAATTGACCTGACGGCAACACGGCAACGGCGCTGACCAGCGCCGGTGCCGCGTCTACGAAAATTGTCCTGCCAGTCATTTCGCTCGCCGGCACATTGCCGGTCAATACGTCCATCGAGGCGAGTCGCTGAACGGGTGTGTAGTTTGAATGGTAAATCTCGAAGTCCGAATGTCCGACACGCGGATCGGCTGCGAAATCTGGCGAGGTGAGTGCTGTCGCCAGGGCAAGTGACGGCCGCAAGGAACCCCCATCGAGGTTCCAGAGCCGAGATCGTCGCAGGACATCGTCGTTGTCGGGCTGCAACATGAAGACGCCGGTCCGGTTGGCGACATCAGCCAGTCTGTGGTTGGCGGGCACGATAATTGGCAGTTGACCACTCAGCATGACCGACCAGCCCGGAAGGGCATCGTCTGCAGTCATTGCTGGTGGCTCAGCGAGTACGACCCGCTTTACCTTGTGCGCCTGCAGGGTCTCCAGCAGACGCCCGTACTCTGTCAATATCTCGTCCCGGGATTTGCGGTCGGGGTCGATACTGACGATAAGGGTGTTTTCGGGCGGCTGGCTCTGTACGTTTGACGCGAAGATATCGTAGAGAAATCGGTCAGCCGCAATAAACCAGGCTGCCAGCGGTCCATAGATCAGGACCAGCAGCATGCTGGTGAATGCGAGAACGACCAGGCGATCTCGATGTACTGTGCTTTTCTCGCTCAACGTTGTTCTTCTCTACATAACGTGGTGAGTATAGGAAATAGCAAGTGTTTTTAATGAGATGCGGTTAGCATTTTTGATGCGCTAAAGTGGCTGCAAGCGGTGCTAGTATTGGAAAACCCGCTGCCGGATAAGACACCATTCGGGCGCGCCCCGGTATTTACCGGTTGGTAAAATTAATTGGCTTTTCCGGCCAGAACAGGATGATTTCCATGGCGAAGGCCAAAAAAGCGTATGTTTGCGCGGACTGCGGTGCATATTCGGTGAAATGGCAGGGTCAGTGCCCCGAGTGCGATGCCTGGAATACGCTAACCCAGACGTCAGTGGCGGCCTCGTCCCCGGATCGGTCTCCCGGGGCCGAAGCGACCGCGCTCAGCGATCTGACCGAGGATGTCGGCCTGCGTTATCAGACCGGTTTTGACGAGTTTGACCGGGTCCTTGGGGGCGGCCTGGTCCCCGGGTCGGTCGTGCTCCTCGGCGGAGATCCCGGCGTCGGCAAGTCGACGCTGCTGCAACAGGTTGCGGCACAGCTGCCCGGTTCACTGAAGGTTTGTTATGCCACGGGTGAGGAATCGCTGCGTCAGATCGCTCAGCGCTCGCATCGACTTGGCCTGGACAATCCAGCGCTTAAATTGCTGGCTGACACATCCATCGAAAATGTGCTGGAACAGGCGCGGGCGACAAAGTCCAGAGCACTGGTTATCGATTCGATTCAAACCATGGCCACCGCGGATATTCCTTCGGCGCCTGGCTCGGTTACGCAGCTTCGCGAATGCGTCAGCAGAATCGTGCACTTTGCCAAGCAGCATGAAGTCGCCATATTCCTGATCGGGCATGTCACCAAGGAAGGCGCGATTGCCGGGCCACGCGTCGTCGAGCACATGGTGGACACCGTGATGTATTTCGAGAGCGATCCGGCAAGTCGCTACACCATGGTCAGGGCGGTCAAGAATCGATTCGGCGCAAGTAGCGAGATGGGTGTGTTTGCGATGACCGAAACCGGTTTTCGTGAAGTGCGCAATCCGTCGGCAATTTTTCTTTCGCGGGAAGATGGCGGTGGTGCCGGGAGCGTTATTTCTACGGCATGGGAGGGCAGTCGACCGCTGTTGGTTGAAATACAGGCGCTTGTTGCTGACGGCATCAGTAACTACCCAAAGCGGCTGGCACAGGGCATCGACCAGAATCGGCTGGCGCTGATCGTTGCTGTATTGCAGCGTCATGGCGGCATTGCCTTGTCGAACGAAGACATATTCATCAATGTCGTGGGAGGATTAAGAATCGGTGAGACGTCGGCCGACCTTCCGGTCGCTATTGCGATTACCTCCAGTTTTCATGATCGCCGCTGTCGCGAAAAACTGATCGGCTTCGGTGAGGTCGGGCTTGCTGGCGAGGTTCGGCCGGTGCGCTTTGGCGAAGAACGCATCAGGGAAGCCGCCAAGCAGGGTTTCGAAGTCGCCATCGTTCCGGCCGCGAATGTGCCGCGCGGGAAGATCAGGGGTATCGAGGTGATTGGTGTTCGCAAACTCGGCGCCGCTCTCGAACAGGCGCTCGGCTAGTCCTTGTTTTCAGGCACTGCATTTTCCGGTGGATATCACTCCCGCCGGGCACATGCGATTGCAGGGACGATTCATCCCCAGCTGCGGCCGAGGAGTTCCTCGAGGATGTAGCGGCTGCCGAAGTAAGCAAGACCAAGAATCAAGAAGCCCCACAGGTAAAGATAGATCGCGCGACGTCCGCGCCACCCGGCAAAGTGTCTTCCGACCAGCAAGAGACCAAACATTACCAGCGCAAGAAGCGAAAGTGCTGTCTTGTGTACCAGGTGCTGCGCGAACAGGTTCTCGACAAAAGCAAAGCCTGAGGAAACGGCGACCAGAAGGAAAAGGAATCCGGCCGACGTAATGCCGAACAGCAATTTTTCGGTGGTCTCGAGGGGCGCAAAAAGCTGATTTGCAGACGATAACTTGCCGGCGCGCAACCGGCGATCCTGGATCAGCGCATATACAGCGACGATAGCGCCGACGGTCAACAGGCCATAGGCGAACAGGGAGATCAGCACATGCGCCTGCAGCTGGAAGTTCATCGGCGCCGCCGGTTCGGTGACGCCCTGGCCACTGGTCAGCATGGCGACGCAACCTGCGAGAAGTAATAGCCCGCCACAGAAGCCCCTGAGCGTGCTCTCGATCGTGCCCATGATGGCAATCAGGGCAATTTGCAGACCGATGAACGACGCGGTATTACCCATGGACAAGGCAATACCTGCGTCAGTCAGGATCAGGAGCAGGAGTGTCCAGGCATGCCATAAGAGGCCTGTCGCGGCACTGACCAGGCCCACGAAAAGGAACATTTTTTCCTGTGCGACATACCTCGGAAGTCGCGACATTCCTGCCAAAATGCCGCCAGTTATGTACAAGAAAAAAATTGTGATTTGAAATACAGACACCAGGCTGGCTAACCCCCAAATCTCACCGAAACATCATCCCACATGGTGCAGTTCATTAGAACCCTGGGGTCAACCCGGCAAACGAAGCCGCAATGGATGCGGGTTGGAACCCGGACCTGTAACGCGGGGCTGGAACAAATGAATGCTGGCACGCGATTCCGTCATCTAGGTTTGAAGAAACCCGGCGAGACCGAAAACCGGTACAATCGCCGGCGTTATGTTTGAGACACTCTCCGAACGCCTGGGTCAGGCGGCAAAAAACCTGAGCGGCAAAGGTCGGCTGACTGATTCCAATATCAAGGATACGGTCAGGCAGGTACGCCTCGCGTTGCTCGAAGCCGACGTGGCCTTGCCGGTCGTCAAGTCTTTCATCGAGCATATTCGCGAACAGGCCCTCGGCGAAGAGGTTGGCAAGAGCCTGTCGCCCGGTCAGGCCTTTATCAAAATTATCCACCGCGAGCTGGTTGCTGTTCTTGGCAGCGAAACGGTTCCGCTCGACCTTCGCGCACAGCCTCCCGTCGTTATCTTTCTGGCCGGGTTGCAGGGCGCGGGCAAGACGACGACGGCAGCGAAACTTGCGCTGCGGCTCATCCAGAAAGACAAGAAAAACGTCATGCTGGTCAGCGTCGATATTCATCGGCCGGCTGCCATCCTGCAGCTGGAGACACTCGCCGGTGAGGTGGGCGCCATTCATTGCCCGAGCAGCGTTGACGGGCGACCAGAGAAGATTGTCGAACGCGCGCTCGACGAGGCTCGGCGGCGGCATGTCGATGTATTACTGGTAGATACGGCAGGTCGACTCCATATCGACGATGACATGATGGGCGAGGCTGTGCGGGTACACACCGCGGCCAGCCCACATGAAACTTTATTCGTCGTCGACAGCATGGCTGGCCAGGACGCCGTGAACTCGGCGAAGGCCTTCAACGATGCTTTGCCACTGACCGGCGTAATCCTGACCAAGGCAGATGGTGACGCCAAAGGTGGTGCCGCACTGTCCGTTCGTGAGGTGACGGGCAAACCGATTCGATTTATCGGTGTCGGCGAAAAGATGGATGCGCTCGAGGTGTTTCATCCGGATCGCATGGCGTCACGGATCCTCGGTATGGGCGATGTGCTGACCCTCGTCGAGGAGATCGAAGGCAAAGTCAGCAAGGATAAAGCCGAAAAGCTTGCGAAGAAGCTCAAAAAGGGCAAGGGCTTCGATTTGACAGATTTGAAAGACCAGCTGGAGCAGATGCTGAATATGGGCGGTATGGCAGCAATGCTGGAGAAACTGCCGATGCCGGGCAACGTCAATCCGGCGGCACTCCAGGACTCGGCCAGTGAACAGCAGTTTCGCCGGCAGATTGCCATCATCAATTCGATGACGCCTGGCGAGCGCCGGTTCCCCAAGACCATCAATGGATCCCGGAAAAAGCGGATAGCGAAAGGCGCCGGACTGCAGATTCAGGATGTAAATCGCCTCCTGAAACAGCACCTGCAGATGGAAAAAATGATGAAGAAAATGTCCAAAGGGGGCATGAAAAAGATGATGCGGGGGATGCCTCCGGGTGGCCTGCCGCCCGGTTTCCACTGATTATCGCGATGTTCACGCAGTAAATCTCCAATAAACAATAACTTGCGTGGGTCGAAATCTCATCGGGTCAAGACACTGCAAGAGGGGTTGTCGCAGCCCCGTAAACGCTTCACTTTCCATTGGAAATCAGTACAATGCGCCGTTTACTCGGCTCGGCCCGAGCACAGGCATGTCTGCCTCTCATTAATTGATAGCGAAATAGCAATGGTTACTATTCGACTTTCGCGCGCTGGCGCGAAAAAACGGCCTTTTTACCACTTGGTGGTCACCGACAGCCGCAACAAGCGGGACGGTCGGTATATTGAACGTCTTGGGTTCTTCAACCCGCTTGGGAAGGAGACTGAGGAGAACCTTCGTATTGATCTGGAGCGCGTTGACTACTGGATTGGTCAGGGTGCAAAACCCTCGGATCGCGTGAAGACGCTCCTTAAGACGCATCGCAAAGCAGCAGCGGCGAACTAGAAAGGACCGCCACGAAAGAGAGCGGTGTGGCTCGGAAAGAAACTCAGCGTGTCATTGTAGGCCGGATATCGGGACTCTTCGGTGTCCGCGGGTGGGTCAGGGTTCATTCCTACACCGACCCACGCGAGGCCATTCTCGATTACGCAACCTGGCTGGTTGAATTGGCCGGTAAATGGCGAACATTCGAGATTTTGGAAGGCAGGCCGCATGGCAAGACGATCGTCGCCCGACTGGACGGAATTGACGATCGCGACGCGGCTGCAGAAATGGTGCAGGCGACGATTGGTGTGAACCGGTCGGATATGCCGGCACCGGAGGAAGGTGAATATTACTGGTCAGACCTCGAAGGGCTGACCGTGCAGAAGGAAAGTGGTGAGATGGTCGGGACGGTCGCCTATCTCATCGAAACCGGCGCAAATGATGTGCTGGTGGTGCAAAAGGCCGGCGAGGAAGTGTTGCTGCCTTTTGTGACCGGAGAAGTCATCAAAGACGTTGATCTCGCCGCGGGTGTGATCAGGGTCGATTGGGAATGGGATTGACGCCATGCGGGTGCAAGTCGTCACGCTCTTTCCCGACCTGGTGAATGCCGTTGCCGAACATGGCGTTGTAGGTCGGGCTGTCGAACAAAAGAAAGTTTCGATTGGCTACAATGATCCGCGCGACTATACGGACGACGTTCACCGAACGGTCGATGATCGTCCTTACGGTGGCGGGCCTGGCATGGTGATGAAATTTGAGCCAGCCAGTGCGGCCATCACGGCGGCGAGGGGCACGGCACCTGACGGTGCGCCGGTTGTTTGCCTGACGCCGCAGGGGCGTGTGTTCGATCAGGATACCGCAAAGCGGTTGGCCGCCTTGCCGGGAATCATCCTCCTGGCCGGACGGTACGAAGGGATCGACGAGCGGTTATTGCAATCGGACGTCGACGAGGAATTGTCACTTGGCGATTTTGTGCTGAGTGGTGGTGAGATTGCGGCGATGGCCGTAATTGATGCGGTGGTGCGGTTGTTGCCCGGTGTTTTGGGCGATAGCGAGTCGGCAGAACAGGATTCGTTCATGGCCGGATTGCTGGATCATCCGCACTACACGCGGCCAGAAGAGGTTGCTGGCAAACGGGTACCCGAGGTACTGCTGTCAGGCGACCATGCGAAGATCGCAAAATGGCGGTATCAGCAGGCCCTGGGGCGCAGCTTTTTGCGGCGTCCCGACCTGGTGGAAAAACTGGAATTGAGTGACGAGCAGCAGGCGCTGCTCGATGCGTATTTGAAAGAACAGGAATCGAGATAGCCGGCTACAGCCGGACAGGTGGATCGACATGAGCAAGTTAATCGACGCAATAGAACAGGAACAGATGACCAGTGACGTACCCGAGTTTTCCCCGGGTGACACGGTGGTTGTGCAGGTCAAGGTAAAAGAAGGCAACCGGGAGCGCCTGCAGGCCTTCGAGGGCATCGTTATCGCGAAACGCAATCGAGGTCTGAATTCCTCGTTTACCGTCCGCAAGATATCCCACGGTGAAGGCGTCGAACGTGTCTTCCAGACCTACAGTCCGGTGGTCAGTGAGATCCAGGTGAAACGCCGCGGTGACGTTCGTCGCGCCAAGTTGTACTATCTCCGGGGTAGAACGGGCAAAGCTGCTCGCATCAAGGAAAAGATCTAGTTTCGGTTATAGATCCCCTCATGCGGGAAGTTTTTCCCGTATAAGGTACAATTTTGCGTACACGCCTGAACCAACCCCTTTGGGCAGGGTCTGTCGAGGCATGAGCACATTGCATGGAATAGGTGCGCTTTTTCGCAACCTCGTAATACTGGTCGCTTGCCTGTCGAGCGCCGGTTGCTCGTGGATGATATCGAGAGCCACGGACAACTACGCGCAAAATCTCACTGCAGCGTTTCTCAATCAGAACGATCCCGCGACAATCCGCGACGGGATACCGGCCTATCTCGTGTTGATGGATAGCCTGGTCGAGGGCAGCCCTGAGAATCCATCGATACTGTCGGCTGCCGCAACACTCTATGCGACCTATGGCAGCGTATTCGCCGAAGAGCCGGAGCGGGCGGCAAGGCTGACCGAGCGCGCTCGGTCCTACAGTACCAAGGCGATCTGTAATGCCTACGAGCCGTCATGCCGATGGAACGGCATTCTTTTCGAGGATTTCGAGGCGACGCTCGACGGGCTTGGTGAGAAGCAGTCAGGTGTTGTCTACAGTCACGCCCTTGCATCGGCGGCCTATATTCGAGCCCATAGCAGTGACTATGTCGCGATCGCGCTCCTCCCCTACACCGAGGCGCTGTTTGTCCGATATCTCGAAATCAATGATGGATCAGACGATTCCACGGTGCATACCTACCTGGGCATCCTGAATACGCTGTTGCCACCGGCATTGGGCGGCAATCCCGAAAAAGGCAAATTCCATTTCGAGCGTGCCATAGAACTGTCGAACGGCCAGGATCTGAGCGCCAAAGTCGAGTATGCGAATGGCTACGCCCGCCTGCTTTATGAGCGGGAACTGCATGACCGGTTGCTGACGGAGGTCCTGGTCGCTGACCCCAACGTGTCAGGTGTGACTTTGCTCAACGTCCTGGCACAGGAACAGGCGAAGGAATTACTGGATTCGGCCGACGATTACTTTTGAACACTGGTGAGACAGGGCTGTCTTATCGAAGGATGATAATGAAACCGATCAAAACCGTTCTGTTCGCGACGCTCCTGGCACTGACGCCACTCGTGCACGCTGTGGACGTCAAGATCGCGACCCTGGCACCCAACCAGTCCGCCTGGATGCAGGACATGCGAGCCGCTGGTAAGGAGATCGAGCAGCGGACAGACGGACGCGTGAAGCTGCGATTTTACGGTGGTGGTACGCAGGGCACTGAAGACAAAGTGTTGCAGAAGATCAAGATTGGGCAGCTGCATGGCGGCACCTTTTCTGCGACAGACTTTATGCAAGACTATGGTGCGATCAATATTTATGGACTGCCTTTTGTGTTCGCGTCCTGGGACGAGGTGCGCTATGTCCGTGAACGTATGGATGCGCGGTTGCAAGCCGGCTTTGCAGATCTGAATTTCGTCACCTTTGGTATTGCCGGCTCCTTCTCCATGGTGTTGTCGAATGATCCGATTCGCAACTACGATGACATGAAAGGCAAGAAAGTCTGGCTGCCGCAGGGCGATTTCGTCAGCTACGAGGCCATGCGGCGACTGCAGCTCTCGCCGGTGGCGTTACCGATCACTGACGTTTTGACCGGACTGCAGACCGGTTTGCTCGATATTGCGGCCATTCCTCCCGAGGTTGCCGTCGCGTTGCAGTGGCATACACGCGTGAAATACGTTACCAACATGCCCGTTGTGTTTGGCATCTCTTTTCTGGCAATCAGCAAGCGCACGTTCGATCGGCTAGCGGCCGACGATCAGATGGTTGTCAGCGAAGTCCTGAACGGAGTCTATGCCGATATCGATCAGAAAGCGCCGGCTGAATCCGAAAACGCAATGCAGGCGCTGCAGTCGATTGGTATTACCCGTGTTGAACCGGAAGAGGGACAGTTTGCGGAGTTGCAGCAAACCATGAGCAAGTTCAATCGTGAGATGGCGATAGAAGGCGCCTATCCACTGGGTGTCTATGAAGAGATGCTGGACCACATCGGTGAGTTCAGACGCGGCAATGGCGCAACGATGCCCGGCGGCAACTGATCTTGACTGACGACCGCAGTCTCGCAGCGCGCCTGGAGCGCTGGGGCACCGCGTTAGAAAACGCGGCATTGGTCATTTTGCTGAGTGCCCTCATGCTGCTCGCTGTAGCGCAGATCGTGCTACGTATTTTCTTCAGCTTCGGATTTGTCTGGGCGGATGAACTCGTCAAGCTATTCGTGCTCTGGATTGCCTTGATCGCCTCAATAGCCGCGAGCCGCAGCAATCGTCACCTTCGCATCGACATTCTGTCGCACTTTGTTGCCGAGAAGTACGCACGCATTCCTCGTGTAATCGTAGATGGATTTGCGGCATTTATGTGCGGCCTGCTGGCGTGGCATTCATGGCGTTATATAGAACTCGTGATCGAGTTTGAAGACACTGTATTGATCGACTTTCCGGCCTGGATTGCCTACGTTCTGTTACCGCTGTCGTTTGTTCTGATGGGCTACCGCTTTGTTCTTTCTTGCGGAAGCGGATTGGTCAGGACATTCAGGCCAGGCAAGGGGGGCGCGTCATGATATTGACGGCTCTCCTGGTTCTCGTGGCCATTTTCGGGGCACCGCTGTTTACTGTAATCGCTGCCAGTGCGATGCTGGGATATCAACGGGAAGGCATCGATCTGATGGCAATTGCCATCGAGGTTCTGGGTATTGCCGGCATGCCGATGCTGTCGGCGATTCCCCTGTTTACCTTCGCGGGTTACCTGCTTAGCAAAAGTCATGCGCCGCAACGATTGGTCAGGGTAACCAGCGCCGTACTCGGATGGATGCCCGGCGGCCTGGCGCTGGTCGCCCTTGCCGCCTGTGCTTTTTTCACCGCGTTTACCGGCGCATCCGGCGTCACAATTATTGCGCTCGGCGCTATTCTGTACCCGGCGCTAAAGCAGGATGGCTACCCGGATAACTTCAATCTTGGCCTGGTGACGACGTCGGGAAGTCTCGGCCTCTTGTTTGCACCGTCATTGCCATTAATTCTTTACGGCGTTGTCGCGGAAATTTCCATCGACGATCTATTTAGGGCAGGCATATTGCCCGGATTGTTAATGCTGGCGTTACTCGGGGGATACAGCCTCTGGGTCAATCGTCACAATCGACAGCCGCTGACTGCTTTTTCCTGGAAAGAGGTCGGCGCGTCGCTGTGGGAAGCCAAGTGGGAGATACCCCTGCCAGTCGTCGTGTTGGGCGGTATCTATTCAGGTTTCTTTGCGGTCTCCGAAGCGGCGGCGGTCACAGCGCTTTATGTGTTGATTGTCGAGGTGTTCATCCTTCGCGAAATCAGGTTTACCGAATTACCCGACGTCATGCGTGAGTCGATGCTGCTGGTCGGAGGCATATTGATCATTCTGGGTGTTTCGCTCGCATCGACGAATTACATGATTGATGCCGAGGTCCCACAGAAGCTGCTGGGTTATATCACCGATTTCGTGTCCAGCCAGGCGAGTTTCCTGTTCCTGTTGTTTGTTTTCCTGCTGATCCTTGGCGCCATCCTGGATATCTTTGCGGCTATTGTGCTGGTCGTACCGCTGATACTGCCGATAGCCGCCCAATATGGCGTCAATGAATTTCATCTCGGTATTGTGTTTCTCGCTGCCATGCAACTCGGCTACCTCACACCGCCTGTCGGCCTTAACCTGTTCATCGCGAGTTATCGCTTCGATCGTCCTATAATGAACGTCTATTCGGCCACGTTCCCATTCCTCTTGATACTGATGGCTTGTGTTCTGATTATCATGTACTGGGCCGATCTGTCGCTTTGGCTGATCTCCGGTTAAAGACAACAATAAAGCGCTATTCCATGTACTCCGATTTTCCAACACACAACTTATCCAGCACCCTGGCCGTCATTTTTTTGCTGTTTTTGGGCGCTCAAACATCAGCACAGACGGTTCCGGGCCTCTCGGATATCTCGTTACCCGAGGGATTCTCGATCGAGGTATGGGCCGATGACGTCCCCAATGCGCGATCATTGGCGCTGGGAGAATCGGGAACCGTATTTGTGTCGACGCGGCGCGATGGTCGCGTTTACGCGGTAGTGCAGAGCGATGACGAGGCACCCGTTGTCACAACCATCGCCGAAGGCCTGCGAATGCCGAATGGCATTGCGTTCAAGGACGGTGCCCTGTTTGTTGCTGAGAACCATCGGATTATTCGTTTCGACAATATTGAAACGAATCTTGACTCCGTTCCCGATCCCGTCGTGGTCATCGATACATTACCTGCTGAACGACATCACGGCTGGCGGTATATCGATTTTGGTCCCGACAACAAGCTATACATTGCACTGGGTGCGCCGTGCAATGTCTGCGAGCGGGAGGGGTCGGCCAATATCAGTCGAATGAATCCGGATGGCAGCGGCCTGGAAGTTTTCGCCGAAGGCGCACGAAATTCGGTGGGTTTTACCTGGCACCCGGAAACCGGTGAATTTTGGTTTACCGACAACGGGCGGGACATGCTAGGTGACGATACCCCGCCGGGGGAACTCAATCGCGCCCCGGAGGCAGGAATGCACTTCGGGTTTCCCTACTGCCACGGTGATGACGTATCCGATCCGGAGTTCGGGAACCAGCGAAGCTGCAGCGAGTTCGAACCGCCGGCACAGAAACTCGGGCCGCATGTCGCGCCCCTGGGTGTCATCTTTTACACTGGCGATATGTTTCCTGAGGAATATCGCAACCAGGTGTTGATCGCCGAGCACGGATCCTGGAACCGCTCGCGGAAAATCGGCTACCGGGTATCTATGGTGCGCATGAGCAACGGCGAGCCGACTGCCTATGATGTATTCGCCAACGGCTGGCTTGTGGATGAAGAGGTCTCCGGCCGGCCCGTTGATCTCCTGCAGCTTGAAGATGGCTCGGTTTTGTTGTCCGACGACCAGAACGAGTTAATTTATCGTATTACCTACTCACGCCCAATCGATGAGGGTGTATCACCCTGATGTTATGTTTAGCCTGATTCGCAAAGTTGTTCACCTTCTATGGGCCGGTGCGGACGTTCTCCGCAAAGCGTTGCACCTGCTTATCCTGTTATTCATCTTTTTAATCGTTTTCGGGACTATCTTTGCGTCCGCGCCGACGGTTCCCGACAGTGCGGCCCTGGTTATTAGCCCCGGCGGCCGCCTGGTCGAACAGCTGGCCGGTGATCCGTTTAGCCGTGCACTGGGAGAATTAACCGGCGACGCCGAGCCGCAAACGCTGGTGCGCGACATCATTGATGGCCTGGAATACGCGAAAGATGATTCCCGCATTACGTCGGTAATGCTGGATCTCTCGGCGTTGCCGGGCGGGGGCATGAGCAAACTGAGGCGGGTTGCCGATGCGGTCGAGGACTTTCGTCACTCGGGCAAACCGGTGATTGCGAAGGCCGATTACTTCGGCCAGGGGAGTTACTATCTCGCCGCACACGCGGACGAAGTCTATATGCACCCCGAAGGCATCCTGGCGCTTTACGGCTTTGGTGCCTACCTCAATTACTACAAGGATGCACTGGACAAGCTTCAGATCGATTGGAACGTTTTCCAGGCGGGAACCTACAAGTCTGCTGTCGAACCGTATACGCGAAACGACATGTCCGACAGGGATCGCGAGGCGCTGGGCAATGTGATCGATCAGTTGTGGTCGCAGTACAAGACAGATATCGAATCTGCGCGGTCTCTCGAGCCGGGGACGATCGATGGTGTGCTGGGTGACCTCGTTACAACCGTGGAATCAACGGGTGGTGACCTGGCGCAGATCGCGCTTGATTTCAATCTTGTCGATGGCCTCTGGACACGCAACCAGGTTAATGCGCGGATGATAGAGATTGCCGGTACCAACGGTGATGACACTACCTATCCGGTCGTCGGCCTGGACAACTACCTGCGCCGGATGCGCTTGCTCAAGGGGGACGAAGCGGGAGCGCAGAACATAGGTGTCATTGTTGCGGCCGGCGAGATCCTTTATGGCGACCGTGATGCGGGAACGATCGGCGGAGACTCGACAGCGCGTTTGCTTCGCCAGGCGCGGGACGACGATTCAGTTAAAGCGGTCGTACTTCGTGTTGACAGCCCGGGCGGCAGCCTGCTTGCGTCCCAGGTGATTCGAGACGAGGTGCTTGCGCTGCGGGAAGCCGGCAAGCCTGTTGTTGCTTCAATGAGCAGTATTGCAGCCTCGGGCGGTTACTGGGTGTCCATGTCCGCGGACAGGATTTACGCCACGCCGTATACGATCACGGGATCAATTGGCGTGTTCGGCATGTTCGCAAGCTTTGAACGTTCGCTGGGGGCACTGGGTATTTCCACTGACGGCACCGCGACGACGCCGTGGGCCGGCCAACTCCGGCCGGATCGGGCGATGTCGGACGAAGGCAAGGCAATTTTCCAGGCGATGATCGATCGGAACTACCAGGACTTTGTGAGCCACGTGGCTGATGGCCGGGGGATGTCCGAAGACGTTGTCGACAGCATCGCGCAGGGACGAATCTGGACTGGTAACGATGCCCTGGCCAACGGGCTCGTGGATGAACTCGGCGAACTGGAGCAAGCGATCGCAGCTGCCGGAGACTTAGCCGGACTGGATGTCGGGTCCGCGGGCCTGAAGTACTACGAGAAGCAATTAGACCCTGCGGAGCAGATGATGCTCGACATGATGGGGGGAGCTGCGGCGTGGGGCATTGACGTCGGCCGGTTTGCGCGGCCTTCATCAGCCGTTGAACGCCTGTCCGGCGTCCTGGAAGACGCATTATCGCCGCTGACACGGTTCAACGATCCGAACGGTGTCTACTCGCATTGCTTTTGTGCATTCGATTAGCGGCGAGACCAGGCCGGCTGCTCGTCGCCAGGGGAACAGCCGTTCCATAAACCTGTGAGGTCAGTGTTTCGGTTTGCCGGCAAGGGCCGTCAGGGATTCGTTCGACACGATATTGCGTTGTCCCGGAATGGCTGCAAAGTCAATCAGCAGGGTGTTACCTTGAAGGACAGTGACTGAAATCGTGTTACTCCGGGTCGACAAGTGGCTTTACTACACACGTTTTTACAAAACGCGAGGTCTTGCCGCGAAGGCCGTCAATGGCGGGCATGTCAGAATCAACGGCAAAAAAGCCAAGCCCTCATCGTCACTGAAGACGGGCGATGTCGTGGAGATCGTGCGCAATCAGTTGCCCTGGAAGCTGTCAGTGATCGGTGTTCCTGGTCGGCGGGGGCCGGCGGCCGAGGCCAGGCAATGCTTCTTGGAAGACGAGTTCGTGTGCGGGCAACGGCAGCGCCTCATTGATGGCCGCAAGATGGATCGCCTGCAAATGCCCAGAACGGACGGGCGTCCCGACAAACATACACGCAGGAAATTGCGCGCCCGGCGCCGCCCGGATTAAGGCTGCTTTTTAGGGTAGTCGTACCTGATGAGTTCTGCAGATTTCCGTGTCCGCAAGTTCCAGTCATCCGTATTGATCTTGATGGAGACGAAACCCGCTGTCGGGATATTGGATGTCAGGCCCGGAATAAACTCATTGGCCAGGTCGGTCAGTCCCGGGTTGTGGCCAACGACCATGATGCTGTTAAACCCCTCGTCCTGAACCGCAATAATGTCGAGCAGTTTATTCACGCCGGCGTGATAAAGTCCTGGCTCTCGTTGCAAAAATTCGATCGGGTAGGCGATCTGCTTCGCAACGGTGCGGGCCGTCTTCGATGCGCGCACCGCTGAGCTGCTGAGGATGAGCGAGGGACGAATGCCCGCAGCGCCCAGGCGGTCGCCCATCACTGGTGCATCTCGCTTGCCGCGCTTGTTAAGAGGTCGATCATGATCGCTCAGCTCGGGGTGATTCCAGCTGGACTTTGCATGCCTGAAGATCGTGAGCGTTTTCATAGTGCGCTTATTTTGCCCCAGTTGATCGTCGCTCGCATCGAATCACCGATTACTACATGAGGCCTGTAGCGAGTCGCGCTTCGTCAGACATCATGGTCTGGTTCCATGGTGGGTCGAAAACCAGTTCTACGCGAACGTCTGCAACGGTGGGAATGATGGCAATCTTTTCCTGGGCGTCCTGTACGAGGATTTCACCCATGCCACATCCCGGCGCGGTCAGCGTCATGTCCACATCGATTGATCGATGGCCGTCCACTTGCGGTTTGACATCGACCCGATAAATGAGCCCGAGGTCCACGATGTTTACCGGAATCTCCGGGTCGTAACAGGTTTTCAACTGGTCCCAGATGACACTTTCGATGTCTTCGTCCGTCGCATTTTCCGGGATGGCCGGTGGTGGTTCGGGTTCTTTGCCGATGGCATCGGCATCGGCGCCTGCGATTCGAAACAGGTTGCCTTCGACGTAAACGGTAAAGCTGCCGCCAAGTGCCTGGGTGAGAAACCCGACGGTTCCCTCGCGGAGCGTAACGGCCTCACCGATGGGGATGATCACTGCCGTGACATCGCGTTCAATTGTGACCGGTTCGTTCGTGCGTCCAAACATGCAGTGCTACTCCGTTGTCGCCGGTTGCTGAGCTTCGTTGATCGCGGCACTCAGTGCGTGCCATGCCAAGGTGGCGCACTTCACTCGTGACGGGAACTCGCGCACACCCAGTAAAGCGGTGAGTTTGCCGAGGTCTGCGCTGCTGGCATTGCCGGTCAGTGTGTCAACGACCACAGTAAACTGTTGTATCGCTTCCGCTGTGGTCATGCCGACTACTGTCTCTGTTAGCAGGGATGCCGATGCCACCGAAATGGCACAGCCGGAGCCTTCAAACTGCACGCCGGAGATACGATCGTCGTTTATGTCAATGTAAAGTTTCAGCTTGTCGCCACACAGGGGATTGATGCCCTCGGCCTGGTGCGTAGCGTCTTTCAATTTGCCGAAATTGCGCGGACTGCGTGCGTGATCGAGTATCAGCTCGCGGTAGAGCGCCTGCAGTTCCTCCGGGGATGTGCTGACGGCGCTCATCATCCAAAAATCTTCTTCGCAGCGTGCAGGGCGTCCACAAGGCGATCGACGTCCTCACGGTGGTTATAGAGCCCTAATGACGCGCGGGCCGTGCCGGGAATGCCGAAGTGATTCATTACCGGCATTGCACAATGGTGCCCGGTTCGGATCGCAACACCCTTATGATCCAGGATCGTGCCGAGATCATGTGGGTGTATGTCGTCAAGCATGAAGGACTGGACGCTGGCCTTTTGTTCGGCCGTACCGATCAGGCGCAATCCGTCGACAGCTGAGAGTTGCTCCATCATGTATTGCAGCACTTCGTGCTCGTGCGCTGCGATTCGTTCCATGCCAATTTCAGTCAGGAAGCGAATAGCGGCGCCGAGGCCCACCGTGCCCGAAATATTCGGTGTGCCGGCTTCGAACTTGTAGGGCAGTTCATTGTAGGTCGTGCCCTCGAAACTCACCTCGAGAATCATGTCACCACCGCCTTGCCAGGGCGGCATTGCCTCGAGCAGCGCCTCCTTGGCGTAAAGCACGCCGATGCCGGTCGGACCGCACATTTTGTGACCAGAGAAAGCGTAGAAGTCACAATCGAGCTTTTGTACGTCGACGGGAAGGTGGGGCACCGCTTGCGCACCGTCGACGAGTAACGGTATGTCGTGCGCTCGGGCCGCTGGTATGAGGCGCTCCAGTGGCTGCACTGAACCCAGTGCATTTGAAACGTGGGCGATAGCGAACATCTTGACGCGTTCATCGAGTAGGTCGAGCAGCTCGCCTTCGTCAACCTGCCCGAATTCGTCGATCGGTGCGACGACCAGCTCCGCGCCTGTCTGCTCGCAGACCAGTTGCCACGGCACAATATTCGCATGGTGTTCGAGGTGAGTGATGACGATCTTGTCGCCTGGCGCGAGTCCGGGGCGCAGAAAACTCTGCGCGACGAGATTGATCGCTTCGGTTGTTCCCCGGGTGAACACGATTTCAGTGCGGCCGGGTGCGTTGATGAAGGACGCGACGTCGTCGCGAGCACTTTCATAGGCCTCTGTGGCGCGGTGACTCAGCGTGTGAACGCCGCGATGCACGTTGGCATGATCGTATTGCTGATACTTCGCAATCGCATCGATAACGGCAGAAGGGGGTTGCGACGATGCGGCACTGTCCAGGTAGACCAGGGGATGCCCGTTGATATCCTGCGCCAACGCGGGAAACGCCGAGCGATAGTCGAAGTCGCCCGCGGCGGGAAGCGATTTCACATGCATGCCGGAGTCAGTCATCGACGTCATCCACAAGTTCGGCAAGGCGACGGTCAAGTCTTGTGCCGACAAAGTCCTGGCAGGCTGGCACGGACAGGGAGCTGAGCATGCCCGCCGCAAATGCCCGCGTGAGTACTTGCCTGGCCTGATCACGATCCAGGCCGCGTGACTGCAGGTAGAAGAGGGCGGCGCGATCAAGTTGCCCGACAGTCGCACCGTGAGCGCATTTCACGTCGTCGGCATAGATCTCGAGTTCCGGCTTCGTATCGATTTCCGCTCGATCTGACAACAGCAGGTTGTGATTGGACTGCCTGGAGTCCGTGCCGTCCGCGCCCTCTGCGACAATCACTTTGCCGTTGAATACACACCGGGCGCGGCCCGTCAGGATGCCTCGATACTCCTCATCGCTGGTTGCAGGACCTACGCCATGAATGATGCGGGTGTGGTTGTCGATATGTTGTTCTCCACCAGCGAGGTACAGGCCGTTGAGCCCGACCACGGCGCCTGTTCCCTTGATATTGGTAACCACGTCATTGCGCGACAGGGCGCCGCCGAAGTCAAAGCTGCTATGCCGAATACTTGCATCACGTGCCAGTGAAACCTGCAGTCGATATACACCTGCATGGTCGGGATGCCTGTCCTGCACCCTGGCATGGGCCAGGCAGGCGCCATCTTCCAGCTCGACATCGACCACGGAATTGGTAAATTGCGATCCGCTGCCGGTCGACAGGGCGCATTCAATCAGTTCCAGGCGTGCGTCGGCCGCCAGTTCGATCACAACACGACTCTGTACGACTCGTTGTCCGGCGCTATCGATGTTCAGAATTGCCAACGGTCGATCCGGTGCCGCACCTGATTCAACACGAACCCTGAGTCCATCCTGTAACAGGGCGACATTGAATGCCGAAAGGGCATCATCAGCGGACAGTGCCGGGCAGTCAGCATCCACCAGCCTTTCAATTTCGATGCCATCAATGATCGGCAAATTATCGTCAGGCACACCATCTCGCACGACCAGCCAGTGCGCGTCGATAGCCGGGCGAACTTCGTCGGTGACATCCGTGACGCCACTCGCCGGCTGTCGATCCGGCGCCCCCTTCAGCCATGCGACGCTGAGAGCCTCAATGTCCGACAAACTGGTGTACTTCCAGTCTTCCTGGGCTGTTCCGGGAAATCCGAGTGATGCGAATCGATCCGCAGCTTCCCGCCGTATCCCGGCCAGGCGGTCATCCGGCATCGCCTTGAGCGCCGCATCCAGTACCGATTTGTCGATTAGCTGCATCGTCATGCGTTCGCGGCCTCCCGCACCCACTCGTAGCCTTTCTCTTCCAGTTCGATGGCCAGCGACTTGTCTCCCGAGCGCACGATCTGCCCGCTGGACAGCACGTGGACGAAGTCCGGCTCGATGTAGTCCAGCAATCTCTGGTAATGCGTAACGAGTACGATCGCCCGGTCTGCCTGGCGCAGTGCATTGACACCATTGGCAACGGCTTTGAGTGCGTCGATGTCCAGACCGGAGTCGGTCTCATCCAGAATTGCGAGCTTCGGTTCGAGCATGGCCATTTGCAAAATCTCGTTGCGCTTCTTCTCGCCACCGGAAAAGCCCTCATTGACGCCTCTGTTCAGGAAGCTCTGATCCATGTCGAGCAACGCCATCTTTTCACGTGCGAGTTTCAGGAACTCGAAAGCATCAATCTCGTCCATGCCGACATGCTTGCGCTTCGCATTGACTGCCGCTTTCAGCAGGTAGGCATTATTGACGCCGGGGATTTCGACCGGGTACTGAAAACCCAGGAAGATGCCCTCGCGCGCGCGTTCTTCGGGTTCGAGTTCCAGCAGATCATTGCCGTCGAATTTCACGGTGCCCGCTGTCACGTTGTAGTCAGCATGCCCGGCAATGACCTGCGCCAGCGTGCTTTTGCCCGAGCCATTGGGGCCCATGATGGCATGCACCTCTCCGGCGCTGACCGTGAGGTTCAGCCCGGTGAGAATTTCGTTGCCGGCGATTACGGCCTTCAGATTTTCAATTTCCAGCATTTTGCTCATTGGATGATTCCTAACCCACGGCGCCTTCAAGACTGACGTTCAACAACGCCTGTGCCTCCACCGCGAATTCCATGGGTAATTCTTTGAAGACTTCCTTGCAGAAGCCATTGACAATTAAATTGACGGCGTCTTCCTCGGAAATACCCCGCTGCCGACAGTAAAACAACTGGTTTTCCGAAATACGCGATGTCGTCGCTTCGTGTTCGACTTTGGCGCCCGGATTCCTGACTTCCATGTACGGGAAGGTATGTGCGCCACATTCCTTACCGATCAGCAGGGAGTCACATTGCGTGTGATTGCGTGCGCCTTCAGCCTGGGGCATGACACGAACCAGGCCACGATAGGACTGCTGAGCGTGACCGGCCGAAATACCTTTCGAGACGATCGTGCTCGACGAGTTTCGGCCGATATGGATCATCTTGGTACCGGTATCGGCCTGTTGAAAATTATTGGTGACGGCCACTGAATAAAACTCACCGACCGAATTCTCACCACGCAGGATGCAGCTCGGATATTTCCAGGTAATGGCCGATCCGGTCTCCACTTGAGTCCAGGATATTTTTGAATTTGCGCCACGACAATCGCCACGTTTGGTAACGAAGTTGTAGATGCCGCCTTTGCCTTCTTCGTCGCCCGGGTACCAGTTTTGAACGGTTGAGTATTTGATTTCGGCGTCCTCGAGCGCGACGAGTTCGACGACTGCCGCATGTAACTGGTTCTCGTCACGCATCGGTGCAGTACAGCCTTCGAGATAACTTACATGGCTGCCTTCATCCGCAATGATCAACGTTCGTTCAAACTGGCCGGTATTGGCAGCATTAATTCTGAAGTAAGTCGACAACTCCATCGGGCAGCGGACGCCTTTCGGGATGTATACGAATGAACCGTCACTGAAAACAGCCGAATTGAGGGCCGCGAAATAGTTGTCGCGATGCGGTACGACAGTACCGAGGTATTTCTGAACGAGTTCAGGATGCTCGAGTACGGCTTCCGAGAACGGACAGAAGATCACACCGGCTTCGGACAGTTTTTCCTTGAACGTCGTCGCAACCGATACGCTGTCAAAAACGGCATCAACGGCTACGCCGGCAAGACGCGCACGCTCGTGCAACGGGATGCCCAGCTTGTCGTAGGTTTCGAGTAGCTTGGGGTCGACCTCATCGAGGCTCTGTGGCCGGTCCTTGTCGGATTTCGGCGCAGAGAAATAAGAGATATCCTGGTAGTCGATCGGTGGATAGTGCACGTGTGCCCACTCGGGCTCTTTCATCGTCAGCCAGTGCCGGTACGCTTTCAGTCGCCACTCGAGCATGAATTCAGGCTCATTCTTGCGCGCGGATATCGCCCGGATTACGCCCTCATCGAGCCCTGGAGGCAGTGACTCCTGTTCGATATCCGTCACGAAGCCGTGTTCGTAACGGCGATTGACCAGTGACTCGATTTCTTTTTGTTCCGTCGACATGCTGTCAGTCCTTGGTTTCCACGCTGACCGGGAGACCGGCAAATTCGAAGTGTGGCACTGGGGCCTCCGACCGCTTCAGGTCGGTCAGGCTGATGTCCCCCAATGCTCTGCGGATAGCGACGTTTATGCGTTGCCAGGCACCGCCGACATTGCAGACCGCCTCCAGGTCGCAGTGGCTGTCGTCGGCACTGCATTCCGTGATGTGTACCGGGCCCTCCAGGGCATCGATGATGTCAGCGGCACTGATTTCCGTGGCAGAACGGGCCAGCTCGTAGCCGCCCTGGGCGCCCCGTATCGACGACACCAACCCCGCATTTGCCATTAATTTCAATAATTTACTTACCGTGGGCAGGGCGATTCCGGTTGCTGATGCCATATCGGCGGCACTCGTCAGCCCGGCCTCATCGGCCGAGAGATGGGCGAGCACCAGGGTTCCGTAATCCGTCAGTTTGCTGATACGTAACATGCGCGGCCTCCGGTGCCGAACAAAGAGGACTATTTTAGTCCTATTTAACTGGCGAGACCAGTTGAATAGGTCTTGGTTAGAGGGTTTTGGACGGGGGTTTGCGGGACTGCAAAGGGCCCGAATTGGTTATCCGAATATGGCCTGTCAGCCGCTCATAAGCCACGCGATCAGCACCAGCAAGCTTAAATTCGATGATACTGTGGTTGGCCCATAACTGCCCGACTGTTGTTGTTATTGCTTCCGGTTGCGGAAATGTTGCAAGGCGAACGTTGATTCAATCGCACCGCCGGGTTTATCTAACTTCGCTGCAGTCTCTGCAGTTGTTCTTCCGACATAAATTCGCGAATAAAATCGATGCGTGCCTCAAAGCGGATGCGCTGAATTTCTTCGAGCTCCGGAACCCGGAGTGCTTGCTGCAGGAAGTTGATGCCGCCCACCAGGTCGCCAATCATCAGTCGATATTCGGCCATGTAGTAGTGCGCCTCGGCTATTTCACCGGCTTCGATTGCGGCCTTGGCGATCAGCCGGACCTGTTCTGGCGTCGGCGGCACCACGTTCAGTAAATCGAACAGCATGTCGTGGGCTCGCTCAGCCTCGCCGATTCTCAGCAAGGCCTCCGCAAAATGGATGGTCAGCGGAAGATTACGTGGAAACAATTCGCGGGCACGTTCAAATGTCCCCATTGATTCGGCGATGGCTTCCGTCGCCAGCTGCGCGTCTGCCAGGCCAATATGGTAGGCGATGACTTTGGGATCCTTGCTGACGAGTTCCTCGAAGATGCGATTGGCGTCATCGTTTCTGCCAGCCCGCAGATAAGCCACAGCGCGGCCGTATCGCTCGACGTCGGACTGGTATTCGTAGGCTTCACGCTCAAAGTAGGTGACTGCAAGTTCTGGTGTTTCCTGTGCTGAGACAATCAGTCTTGATTTGGCGATGCCATAGGTGATTGAGTCCGCCGTGTGTACCGGTTCATAGTTCCGTGCCCGACCACGCGCTTCTGCGATGCGGGCGCTGCTGACCGGGTGAGTCCTCAAAAACTCGGGAACTCGAAATTCATGCGGCGTGGTTCCCCGGGAGATGACCTCAAAGAATGAAGCCATGCCCTGGGGATCGAATCCAGCAGCAGCGAGTGCCGAGATGCCAACCCGGTCTGCCTCATATTCATTAGCACGTGTGAAATTGATCTGTTGCTGAGCAGCGGTGCCCTGCGCGACTGCGATAGCCCCTTGCATGACGTCGCTGCTCGCGCCGCCTGCAGCTCCGGCGAGGATGGCGCCCAGCATGATGGCGGTACTCAGTATGCTCTGGCGCTGCGTCGAGTGAATCCTGCGGGCTATGTGTCGCTGGGTAACGTGCGCCACTTCGTGTGCGAGAACACCGGCGAGTTCGTCTTCGTTGCGGGTCGCCTCGAGCAGCCCCGTGTGGACACCGATGAACCCACCAGGCAGGGCGAAAGCATTGACGACCGGACTGTCGACGACGAAAAACGTAAATTCGTGCTTGCCGTCGACATTGGCCTGCGCTGCTATGCGATAGCCGATCTCATTGATGTACTCGGTGATCTGTGGGTCGTCAACGATCTCGCCGCTGGAACGTATCTGCGCCATGATGGCGCGTCCGATGCGATTTTCTTCGTTCTTCGACAGCACGGCATCCGCCGGGCTGCCCATGTCGGGCAGGTTGATCTGGTTGGCGGACAGAGCCGGCGCGACGGTCAGGCCGACTGCCATCAGCACTATTGCAAGTTTTCGTCCTGCGTCGCCCATTACGATTCCGCTCTTGGTCCGTTTGTCAGGCATCCGACCGAAACCGTCGAACACCGTTCCCTATCATACCGCGTAAGGAGTGGCACGAATGGGAATTTATCCGAGGTACGACATGCTGAGCATCGTATAAGTTATTGATTTTTAGGATTAATATGAGTTAACAATTCTTTACCGCATCAAGCACTTCCTCGGCGTGTCCCTTGACCCGGACCTTGCGCCACTCCTGGCGTAGTTTCCCATCCTCGTCGATCAGGAAGGTGCTGCGCTCAATCCCCATGAATTTTCGGCCGTACAGCGTCTTTTCGCGAATGACATCGAACTGGCGACACAGTTTTTCATCAGGATCGGAGAGCAGATCGAACGGAAATTTGTGCTTGGTTTTGAATTTTTCGTGGGAAGCGAGGCTGTCCCGGGATGCGCCGAGAACGACCGCATTCTGCCTCTTCAATTTGGCATGCAGGTCACGAAAGTTCTGGCTTTCGGTGGTGCATCCGGGGGTCGAGTCCTTGGGATAAAAATAGAGAACGACTTTCTTGCCCCGAAGGTCCTTCAGGCGGATGGTTTTGTCACCGGTCGCTGCACATTTAAAGTCTTTAAGAACGCGATTCAATGTGGGTCCTGCCACGGTTTTGCTCCCTTTACTCTGGTTTCAGGATTTTACGGGTTCGAAGATGGAGTCGAGGTTGAGTTGCTCGCACAGGTCGTGGAAATCGTCCCGAAGTCGTCCAATCGGTGCGGATCCGGGCACGCTGACGGTCATTTGCACGGCAAACATTGGTGCGCCGGTATGCGGTGCGGCATAGCGACGCGTCGCGACATCACAGATTTCCATGCCACGCGACGCGAAAAAATCCGAAAGACGGAAGACGATGCCCGACTGATCGAGGCAAATTACGTCGACGCCGTAAGGAATGCAGTCGTCATGCGCCGTACCGGTGCCGGTCTTCTTGAGATTGATGACCAGGCTATGTTTGTCAGCCAGTTCGTCGAGGGCCTTTTCGAGTTTGGCCGGTGTGTGCCAATTGCCTGAAATCAGCATCAATACAGCGAATTCTGCGCCCAGCCTGGTCATGCGGCTTTCTTCGATATTGCCGCCACAATCAAGGATTGCCTTGCTGACATCCTTTACAACGCCGGATCGGTCCGTTCCAATTACTGATAAAACAATAAGTTGTGACATAAAGCTAGATTTATTCTCTTTACTTTGCTGCCCCGTCAAATCGCGCTAAGGGCTCCAAATATCGCAGTTTGACGGCACTGCCGGTGTCTTGCCAGTCAGGTGTCAGAACAGTAACATCGCGTGCCTTATTTGGGCACAGAAATTCCGGATTATGCGGCGACCATGGGGTGCGCTGGCAGATCCGCCCGGGAGCAGCCATTGAGCATGCCAGCTAAAATTGCCGTCATCGTCGTTGCAGGCAGCCTGTCCGCGTGCAGTGGCATCGATACTTGTGAGGAACTCGAGTTTTACGAGTTTGCAACGCCGGGCAAGCGTATTGAGGCACCCGATGATCTTGATAACCTGGCCGCTGACCGGGAGTTGGGCATTCCTGACATATCGCCGAGAACACCGCGCGATCGGTCTGCCGGATGCGTGGACCGTCCGCCGACATTACGTATCGATCGTCCCGGGGACGACGAAGAAAGCTAGACGCCACCAAATCGACCGGTCGGCGCATAAACGAGTGTTACACGATTTCAAACGGAGAGATGGCTGAGTGGTTTAAGGTGCTCGCCTGGAAAGCGAGTGTACGGTGATACCGTACCGAGGGTTCGAATCCCTCTCTCTCCGCCAGAACAAACAAAGGGGCCGAAAGGCCCTTTTTATTGTTCACGTCAGAGAGATTGGACGAGAGCTCTTCGTTCGATCGGTGCGGTCGCTACCAGCCGGAGACGCCAGAGGTCGCGCATCGCGTGACCTGCGCAATAGAACTGGAGGGCCCTTTGTAAGCGCCCTTAAGCGCTCAGCTTGATTTTCTCTGAACCATGATTTGGTTCGAACGAACGCCAATCAGGGCCAAAAAATAGAGCAAGAGCAGGAAAATGGCACTTACTTGTCCTCCGCCACCTGAGGAGGGGGGCGGCAGTGACACAGGTGGCGGCGGTGTTGGTACATTCCCCAGGAGCTGTTGCCCTTGATCAAACAGAAGATCCCGGACCTTTTGAATCGCCGCGGAGGCATGTCCCGAATTTTTGTTAACCAGGACAGCAGTACCAATGCCTGACTCCAACATCAGGCAAAGTTCTGTCGAAACGCCGAAGTCGCTGCCGCCATGGCAAGCGTTTCGTTCACCGTAATTAACCTCCCGGTACCACATCACTCCCTGGCCGGTGTGATTCGCAAGTACGTCATCGAAGCCGAGATCAATGGTTTCAGATTGTAAAATGCGAACACCACCTGCAGGTTGACCGCCACCAAGCAGCATTGCCATATAGAGGCCTATATCTTTTGGGCTCGCTCGCAGCTGGCCACTTGGATAATCCGGATAGCTAAAGTGGCCTATTGGTTCACCGTTGCCGTAATACGGCATTGCTATTTTCGACGTATCCGAAAAATCAGCGAGCTCCCAGCCGGTATTGAGCATCCCCAACGGATTAAACAAATTCGCGGCAGAATAATCTCTTAATTCAATGCCAGAAACAGATTCGACCAAATAACCGGCGAGTCCCGAGGCAAAATTACTGTAGCGATAGTCCTCACCGGGCGCCATTGCGCGAAAGTTGGCAATATCGCTATACCACTGACCACCCGGCACAAAATACCCTGTCATGATCGCATGCAAGGAAATTGGCGAGTCCCCGAAAAAATACAGATCACCTGACCCGGGTGAACCATAAATATCGGCATCCTTGATACCCGAAGTATGCGTTACCAGGTGTGCAACACGGATCGTCTCGCCATCTACCCGGGGATTGTCGAGCTGCCAGGGCAAATGGTCGTTAACCGGGTCATCCAGCGATAAACTGCCGCCCTCAATCAATTGCAGCAGTGCTGTCGCCGTGTAAGTTTTTGAGATGCTGGCCAGCATATAGGGAGTGTCGGCATTCGCCGCTTCACTTTCTTCAACGTTAGCCAGGCCGACGGCATCGGCGACCGCGACCGTGTCAGCTACAGCGAGGGAATAGCCGATCGACGGCAGATTATGCTGCACACGTATTGCCTCGATCTCGGATCTGACGGTATCCCAGTCTGACTGGGCATGACCGACTGCGGGCAGAAAGAATAAATGCACCAAAACAAGCTGTATAAATGTTTTCATCAAGCGTCGATCCTTGAGGCTAGGTCTTTAGCGTACTAGGAAGCGGCAGTTTTCTATAGTCGGCAGGACCACGGTTCGCGAGCAAAGCTGGCGTCTTTTGCGCAAATCTCATACGTTTTGTCGAACTCCGACATGCGATTTCACTTTAACTTTGTCACGGAAATAGCTGGGAAACAGACAGGTCGATTTTTTTAAAAAACGGTGGGAGAAAAACTGTTTGCAATACCAGGAATTGACAATAGGATTGACCTTGAGGCAATAGCCTCAGCGCCAGCAAGTTCGCTTGTTGACAACCGCCCTGCAATCGAAGCACCGAGGCTTTATCAGTAATCGGGGGCGGTGGACGCAAAGGCAGAACCTGTCGGAAAGGCGTGACGCGCAAGCGGAGCGACGGAACAGCAGGAACGTCCCGGGGAACTCGGAAAAGAACCGGAGTGCGCTATGCCAAGGTAGCCCGATACAAGAACAGATTCGGGTGCGGAAGCGGGAAGCCAGCCGCGAGGAGGGCAGACCGGGGAAGTACCAGGAAGAAGGGACTAGCAGACCTACCTGAGCGTCCTCAAATCTGAAAGGGTTGATTCGAAAGAATCAACCCTTTCTTTTTGTGTGAAATATTGCCGGCCGGGGCGCGTGCCTACACCGACTTGTGCAGCAGATCCTCGTATAGCGCAATTGTCTTTTCCGCCGTGTCTTCTACACGGAAGTCGTTACGAATCCGCTTACGCGCTGCATCACGCATTCTTGCATGCAGTTCACGGTCTTCGTAGAGCGTCAGGATTCGGTCTCGCACCGGTGTTGACTCGCCGGGCGGAACGACGAATCCCGATACGCCCGCTTCGACGAGTTCCGGGCTACCGCCCGAGTCAGTCACTATCGGCACGGCACCGCCGATCATCGCTTCGATAATGCCGCGCGGGAGTCCTTCGCGGCGGAGCGACGGCAGCACGGCGACGTCGCAGTTGGGAAGTATCCAGGGCATGCGCTTTAGAAATCCGTGCAAGTGAATCTGGTCCCTGTACTGATTATCGGCGACCAATGCCTGGTGCTTCGGGTTATCCATCAGTGTGCCGGCCAACAGGAAGTGGATATTCAGTCCCGCCGGTAATTTGTCAATGGCATCCAGGAGGACCGGCACGCCTTTTCTTGGCACGCCGCGGGCCGTACAAGCTACAACAAATGCGTCTGCGGGAATTCCGAATTGGGCAAGATCTTCGAAGGGTGGCTGGTACCAGTCCGGGTTATGCCCCTTGTGAATGGTCACC
>CAZVWF010000025.1:30000-33026 GCA_964630795.1 uncultured Woeseia sp.
CGCTGTATCCGTTTGCCCGGAATACCGAGGCCCAGCAGGTACTGACGAATCGCTTCGCAAACACAGATGATGCGATCGATACGAGGGTTGAGCAGGTAAAGCCAGGATAGCGGGTCAAGATAGCTCAGGTTGCCGACGATGCCTCGATAAGCAACCAGTTTGATATCCATGCCGACGCTTGCCCGCAGGCCATTCATCGTCGCGCGCTTGTCGAGCATGTGCAAGACGTCGTAGCGCTTGCGTTTTAGTTCTTCGCGTATGAAACGAATGCATGGCCGACTGAGCTTTCCCTTCAGTACATACGGAATCGTTGGTACGCCGGCTGCGATCAACGCGTCGTAATTGAATGTGCCAGGCCACGTGATAACGGTAATGTCCACACCGCGCCGGTGCATCTCGATAAACGAGCCGGTTTCGGCAGGATCGCTTTCCCCGTTGACGGCGAGGACTGTAAGCGGGCGTGTCACCTCAGTTCGGACTTTGGCAGCGAGCGTCTCTTTTTGTCGAAGACAACGATGGAATCATGAAAGCTGATACTGTCAAGATTGGCGGACAGATAGCTTAAATCCATCTCGGTTACGGCGTCAGGATGCTCGTGTCGAAAGTGGGTTTCCTTACGGCCGAAGTAAGGTTCATGCATCATGTCGATCATCTGCTTTGAGACGTCAATGAACGTTTCCGGACTATCGACATGCTTGATCCAGTAGTTCGTGTGCATGTCCTCGACCATGTAGCAGCCACCATCTTTCAGCGCCTCCCTGTACAGGGCGCCAAAACTAATGATCTGGTGATGGGTCTTGTGGCTGCCGTCATCAAGGATAATGTCGAAGGGGCCAAATTCGCCGTTGACTGCGGCCAGGAAGTTGGGATCTGCCTGGCTGCCGATTCGGACATATACGTCCCGGTCAGGAATTTCATGTGCGGCGCAGGATGGGTCGACATCGATGCCGACAATGGTCGAATCCGGGTGGAAGTACTCTTTCCACATCCGCAGTGACCCCCCACGGAAAACGCCAATTTCCAGCATGCGAATCGGCCGGTCCCTGTATCGACCGAAGTGCCGCTCGTAGATATCGAAGTAGTGGTGCCACTTGTGGACGTTGGTATCCGCGGAAAAGATGCGAAACAGTTCGTTGTCGGGCTGCTCAGCTTCCTGTCCAACTGACACTTTCTCTGTGAGTTCGGCCGGTATGGCTTCGGAAGTTGCCAGCGCCTTGTCAGCCAGTAATGTCGGCGCCTTGGTAATGAGCAAGCCAAATTTGATCAGGAATTTGTTCAGAAGTTTTCTCATGACGCCTCCGCCAGTCGGCCATGATCAGGGCCTGGCAATTCATACAATGCTTCAAAGAACATGTGCTGCACCTCGCACTGTTGACGATTGATCAATTGCCAGTGCTCGCCGACCGGGTAGTCCGCCTCTCTCACGTTTTCGTTTTCGAACGGGACCGTCGTCTCCTTCCATTGCTTGAAGTAGAAGTAGCGGCGGGTCAGCCGCTCGATCTCTGTGAAATAGTAGCGGATCTGATCCATGCGCATCTCGTGCAATGACGAAATGTTGATGAAAAGGTCGGTTGCGTTGTCCGGCAAGAGTGCCAGCTGATTCGGTGTCAGAAAAATGATGCTGGAATGATTAAATTCGTCGGCTACGTCTTCGAATGATCCGATCGGCCGGAACGGAAATACATGGCGGTCGGGAAATACGGTCGTGAGATATCGCTGCGCCACGTAGAGAGCAGGCGGGATATCGACCAGGATGTAACGACAGCCCGGTTGCAATGCCAGGAAAACATAGGCGGTTCGACCGTACCCCGGCCCGAGTTCCAGGATAGTCCTGACGTCCTGGCGGTCCAGTTCCGGTTGCAGAATCGCCTTGTACTCTAGAACGGAATTGGCGAGATCCTGTGAGATCAAGCGCCCGTTTTGCCGGACATCCAGCGGATTTCCCTCCGCAGGCTCGACGAGCTTGCCCAGTAAGTTTTCATCGTCATGCTTTTCAACGTATTCCCACAGGAGATTCGTCAATACGTTGTAGTAAACCGTGTGGCGTTTCTTGAAGTGCTCGTGGCGCGGCGCGAATAATGCCTTCATGAAGTAGCTGATGGATTGCCAGATGCCAGCCTCTTTCATCAGGAAGCGGATTTGTTTGTTCAGTGGATTGACGATCCAGGTGAAATAGTTTCGCGCCACCGTGCGTTTGAAATTTTCATAGCGGCTCTCAGCGAGCTGCTGCAGATTTTTGCGATTCAGTTCTTCCCAGTACTTCGATGGCAGGATTTCGGGTCGGAATCTCGGAAACTCGTCGAACATTTCCCGGATTTCGGGGTACATTGCGAGTGCTGCTTCGGCCGGATCCGGTTTGCTGGATTGATCGTTCATTTTCGGGTCCGGATGATGCCGGAAAATTGCAAAAAAATCAGGGGTTTTCGTTAACGGAGTGGTTGATCGGCTTAGACAGCCGAAGACCGTAATTGTACCATGCGGACTTTCCCGGCCTGGCCGGGACGATGTGGGATTCTTAAGCGTGCGAATTTTGATGACGGGCGGTTCCGGGCTACTGGGAACCGAGATCCAGAAGCTGGATACAACGGTTGAGGCGCCGACGCGCGACGAGCTCGATATTACGGATGAGCAGGCAGTCGCCGAGTATGTGAGGACGTGCCGGCCCGACGTCATACTGCATGCTGCTGCTGTGACGGATAACCGCGAAATCGAGACGGATCCGCAGGATGCGATCGCCGTCAACATCAAGGGCACGGCCAATATTGCGAGTGCTTGCCTGGGCACCCGGATTCGACTTGTCTACCTGTCGACCGACTATGTCTATGGTGGCGAACGGGGGAACTACGCGGAGACGGACGAAGTATTGCCCACCAATCTCTATGCCTGGACCAAGCTTGCGGGTGAAGCGTCTGTTCGCGCGGTACCCAATCACCTGATCGAGCGGACGAGCTTTGGCAGCGATCAGTTTCCCAACCCCGTGGCATTTTCGGATAAATGGTCGTCGAAAGAGTATGTTGACGTTATCG
>CAZVWF010000026.1:0-10400 GCA_964630795.1 uncultured Woeseia sp.
GTCACGCCATCAGGTTGACATAGAGCAACCTGATGGCCGTGGCGGTAACGAGCAGCCGGTAGGCGTTTCGAAAAAAGCGTTCCGATATACGGTCCACCACCATCCTGCCCAGCCAGGTACCGACAAAACTGACAGCGAGCCCGGCGGCGATGACACCGAAGTATGGCCTGTAGTCGAAGCCGACAATCGTGTACCCCGTTATCTTGAAGGCGCTCATGCCAAACAACGCGCCGGCCATGGTGCCAACAATCTGCTTGCGCTCGAGCTTCGTGTGAAGAATGACCGCCTGCAATGCAGCACCGTAGGCAAACAGGGTCGAAAGCAAGGAATGAATAAAGCCGACGATGACCCACGGATGTCGAAATTTCGGGCGCCATGTCACGCCCGGCAACCAGATTGAAATAATCATCACGATGCTAATGGCGGTGGCGATCACGGTATCCGGCAGATCGATATAAATTCTCGCGCCCAGTATTGCGCCAATCGCACTGCCAACAAGAAACGGCCCGGCAATTTGCCAGTCGATATATTCGCGAAACAATATGCAGCGTGTGCTCGTCGAACCAATCAGCAAGGTGGAGTGAATCGGCACAACTGCGCTTACGGGTAACACCACTGTCGTGATCGCCAGGATGATCATTGCGCCACCGGCTGAAAATGCAGCGCCGCAGAACGCGGCGAGAAAACTTCCGGCAACCAGGATCGTGGCAGCCGGATCAGACCATTCCATGAAATAAGCTCTCCTGATTCGAGCTGCGCTTCACGCTAGCAAAAAAAGCGGTGGCTTTCGTCAACGCCGTAGCGCGCCGAATGAGTGCGCCTCAGCCGCCGAAATTGACTTTGGCTTCCAGGTTAGCCCTTGAATCAGCATGCGACATCGCCTCTTCCAGCGTAATCGTGCCGTTCTTGTACAAGTCGAGGAGTGCCTCGTCGAAGTTTTGCATGCCCTTCTCACCCGAATCGCGGAGGGCATCTTTCACTTCGGAGATGTCGCCTTTAAGGATGAGGTCCTTGATATGCGGCGTGTTGATCATCAGTTCGACCGCAGCCACACGCTTGCCGTTTCGGTCACGAACGAGGCGCTGCGACAGGATCGCCCGCAGGTAGTTGGCAAGGTTCATGAAAACCTGGCCATGCTGTTCGGTCGGGAACATGTTGATGATTCGATCGAGGGTTTCGGGCGCATTATTGGCATGCAGCGTACCCAGCACGAGGTGACCGGTGCTTGCCATGTCCAGCGCTGACTGCATCGACTCGCGGTCACGAATCTCACCAATCTGGAGAACGTCAGGCGCTGCACGCATGGCACTCTTCAGCGCGCGGCTGTAGGATTTTGTATCCAGCCCGATTTCCCGCTGGTTGACTATCGACTGCTTGTTGGGGTGCAGGAATTCGATCGGGTCTTCGACGGTAATGATGTGTGAAGATGTCTTTTCGTTCCGGTGATTGATCATTGCCGCCAACGTGGTCGACTTGCCGCTACCAGTAGCGCCCACCATCAGGATCAACCCGCGACGGAGCATGACAAGCTCCTTCATTTGCCCGGGCATGCCCAGTTCGTCAAGCGTCAGCAAGTCCGCGGTGATGTAACGCAGGACCATCGAAACATTGCCGCGCTGTTGAAATACGTTGACGCGAAATCGCCCCAGTCCGGGCACCGAAATCGCAAAGTCGATTTCCAGTTCTCTCATAAACTGATCGAGCTGCTCTTCGTCCATCAGTTCGACGGCGACCTGTTTGACCTGTTTCGGTGTCAACTCGAGCTTGTTCACTGGCATGATCTTGCCGTCGATCTTGATTTTGGCCGGCGCAAACGGCGTGAAAAAAAGGTCGGAGGCCTTTTTTTCCACCATCAGTTTGAAAAGCGGCTTGACGTTCATGCGGTATCGAATTCCATTTACCCGGACTAGAAGGTCCGGGCCTTGTCCTCTTCCATAATGTGCAGGCTTTCAGCCTGCTGATCCGCGATGGCCGACTCGCGCTTGCTCTCGAGTTTGATGCGCAGCCTGAGTTCGTTCATGGAATCCGCGTTACGCATCGCCTCTTCGTAGGAAATAATGCCGTCTTCCCACAGCGTGAACAGCGCCTGGTCAAAGGTCTGCATTCCGAGGCGGGTCGACTTCGCCATGATCTCCTTGATCTGCCCGACTTCACCTTTGAATATGAGTTCGGCGATCAACGGCGAGTTCAGCATGACCTCCATCGCGGCAACCCGTCCAATACCAGTTTCACGCGGGATCAATCGCTGGGACACGAATGCCTTCGTATTGAGTGACAAGTCCATCAGCAACTGCTGACGACGCTCTTCGGGGAAGAAATTGACAATACGATCGAGCGCCTGGTTGGCGCTGTTGGCATGCAAGGTCGCGAGGCACAGATGGCCCGTTTCGGCGAACTGGATGCCGTATTCCATCGTTTCACGGTCGCGGATCTCGCCGATCAAAATGACATCCGGCGCCTGACGCAGGGTGTTCTTCAGGGCTGCGTGCCAGGAATCGGTATCAACGCCCACCTCGCGCTGCGTAATCACGCAGCCTTCGTGCGGATGAACATATTCCACCGGGTCCTCGATCGAGACGATATGCCCCCTGGAATTCTTGTTGCGATGATCGATCATTGCCGCAAGGGTTGTCGACTTGCCGGAGCCGGTACCGCCAACGACGATACACAGGCCCCGCTTGTTCATGACGACATCTTTCAGGACTGACGGAAGTTCCAGTCCGTCCAGCGTCGGAATCTCGGTGGTAATGGTGCGGAGCACGGCGCCGACATAGCCCTGCTGGATAAACGCGCTGACGCGAAAACGGCCGATGCCTTGCGGGGTAATCGCAAAGTTACACTCCTTCGTCGCGTCGAATTCCCTGATCTGTTTGTCGTTCATGATAGAGCGAACCATCATGGCGGACTGGTCGGGCGACAATGGTTCATCGGATGTCTTGTTAATCGTGCCGTCGACTTTGATCGCGGGCGGGAAGCCCGTCGTGATGAAAAGGTCAGAGCCTTCTTTCTCGACCATTTTCCTAAGCAGGTTCTGCGTTAGGCGCACTGCTTGTTCGCGTTCCATTTGCCTCTACTCCTTTCCGCAACCTGCGTCTGGCTATTGCCTAGAAATTCTCTTTGTTCACCGCACGGAATCTCGCCTCTTCCTTGCTGATGAGACCCTTGTGCATCAGGTCGGTCAGGTTTTGATCGAGCGTCTGCATGCCCGAACCCTGACCGGTCTGAATGGTGGAATACATTTGCGCGATCTTGCCCTCGCGAATCAGATTTCGAATCGCGGGTGTGCCAATCATGATTTCGTGTGCCGCAATACGACCGCCGCCAATCTTTTTCAGAAGCGTCTGGGAAATCACGGCGCGCAGCGATTCGGATAACATGGCACGGACCATTTCCTTTTCTGCCGCCGGAAACACGTCGACGACACGGTCGATCGTTTTGGACGCCGAACTCGTATGCAGCGTGCCAAACACAAGGTGACCGGTTTCTGCCGCGGTCAGCGCCAGTCGAATGGTTTCGAGATCGCGAAGTTCGCCAACCAGGATGATGTCCGGATCCTCACGCAATGCTGAGCGCAATGCTTCGTTGAAGCCCAGCGTGTCACGATGCACTTCACGCTGGTTGACGAGTGATTTCTTCGACTCGTGCACGAACTCGATCGGATCCTCGATGGTCAGGATGTGATCGTGCTTGTTTTCGTTGATGTAATCGACCATCGCAGCCAGGGTCGTACTCTTACCGGAACCGGTCGGTCCCGTGACAAGCACGATGCCCCTCGGATGCATCGAGATATCCTTGAAGATCGCGGGTGCACCGAGATCATCCAGGGTCAGGATTTCCGACGGAATGATTCGAAAGACGGCCGCCGAGCCGCGGTTCTGGTTGTAGGCGTTGACGCGAAAACGCGCCAGTTTCGGAATCTCGAACGAAAAATCCGTCTCCAGGAACTCCTCATAATCCTTGCGCTGCTTGTCATTCATGATGTCGTACACCATGCTATTGACGTCCTTGTGGGTCAGCGCAGGCATATTGATGCGTTTGATGTCACCGTCGACACGAATCATCGGCGGGACACCACCGGACAGGTGGAGATCTGAGGCGTTGTTCTTTACCGTGAACGACAACAGCTGAGCAACGTCGACGGCCATATTTCTTCCTCGAAGAGTAACTGGTCCGACTTACCATAACCCGGACCCATTGGCTGCCTAGTATAGCGAAGCATGGTGAGCAAAACGTGATAAGAGTCACGGAAAACTTCCGAAAAATCCAAGATTTGCTGGCAAAAGCTGCGGCAGATGCGGGCCGGCCGGCCGGGCAGGTTCGCCTCCTCGCCGTCAGCAAGAAAAAGCCGATTGAGGCCATTCTGGAGGCTGCGGCGGCCGGTCAGCGGGATTTCGGCGAAAACTTCGTCCAGGAGGGCGTGGAAAAGATCGAGAATTGCGGCCGCGACGACCTCACCTGGCACTTCATCGGTCACCTACAATCCAACAAAACAAGCCTGGTCGCAGAACATTTCCAGTGGGTCCACACGGTTGACCGGGCCAAAATCGCACGTCGACTATCCGCGCAAAGACCGCCAGGAAAGGCGGATATCAACATCTGTATCGAGGTCAATATCGATGCGGAAACCCAGAAGTCGGGCGTCTTGCCCGGGGCAACCGCGGAACTGGCGCGTGAAATTTCCGAACTGCCTCACCTCAGGCTGCGAGGCCTGATGTGCCTGCCCGCCATCCGGCATGAATTCGATGAGCAGCGTGCCCCCTTCGCGCAGCTTCGTGAACTCCTCGAATCGCTCAATGCGGAAGGATTTTCACTCGACACACTATCAATGGGCATGACAGCCGACTATGCTGCCGCCATTCACGAGGGCGCTACCATCGTTCGCGTGGGGACGGCGATTTTCGGCGCCAGGGATTAATCAGCTGAGAGCTAATGCGTAGTAACAACCATTCCGGAGACCCTCAATGATCAATAACAAAGTTGGCCTGATTGGCGGCGGCAACATGGCGCGGGCCATCGGCGGCGGACTGCTGCGTGGCGGCATGCATGTGACGGACCTTCTGATCGCGGAGCCTGTGCCGGAGCAATGCGAACAGCTGCGCAAGGAACTGTATGGCGCCATGGTCACGGAAGACAACAATCTCGTCGCCCGCTCGGCCGATATCCTGTTGTTCGCCGTCAAGCCCCAGATCCTGAAAATGGTGTGCGAAGCGTTAGTCAACGAGGTCCAGTCCAGTCGGCCGCTAATCATGTCAATTGCAGCAGGATCCAGGATTGACGATATCGATGCGTGGCTCGGCGGTGGCTTGTCCGTCGTTCGTGTCATGCCCAATCAACCGGCGCTGATCGACCAGGGTGTCTCCGCCCTGTTCGCCAACGAACAAACCAGCGACGAGCGAAAAGAGCAGGCGGAAAGGATCATGACCGCGGTAGGCCATGCAGTCTGGCTTGACTCGGAATCCAAAATGGATGCCGTCACGGCTGTTTCCGGTACCGGGCCGTCATACTTCTATCTGCTGATCGACATCATGATCGAATCGGCGAAAAAGTTCGGGATCGATGAGGACACGGCCAGAACACTCGCTATAGAAACTGCGCGTGGCGCTACGGCATTGGCGGCGGCAGAAACCGAGTCGATGTCGAAACTCATCGACCGGGTGCGTTCACCTGGCGGCACAACGACAGCCGCTTTCGAGTATCTCGACGGCGTCGATGCGCGTGGTATCTTTGCGAACGCAATTGACGAGGCCGAGAAGCGGGCAGCGGAGCTTGCGAAAGAGGCAGCCTCTGCCGGGTAAACGGAACCAACATGCAAAACGCCCTGATATTCCTGATTACGACGTTCACGCAGCTGTACCTGCTCCTCCTGCTAATGCGCTTCTGGCTACCGTTGCTGCGTGCTAATTTTCACAATCCGATTGCACAGGGCGTTCTGCGATTCACCTCGCCAGCCGTGATTCCGGTAAGGCGATTTATCCCGGCTATCGGCCAGGTCGACACGGCCACCGTGCTTGTGGCCCTGTTAATTCAGATCGTGCTCATCATGGTAATCGCCCTGATCGCCGGCGGCGTCGCAAGCGTGCAGGCCGTGCTTGGGTTACCGGGGCGATTGATCTTCAACGCGCTCCTCGAGCTAGCCAGCATGAGCGTGACCCTGTTCATCGTTGCCATCATCATTCGTGTGATTCTGAGTTTCTTACAGCGATACTTCGGACCCATCAGTGACATGCTGAACGAGATGACCGAGCCCCTGATGCGCCCCATTCGCCGCATCATTCCGCCGCTGGGCGTGATTGATCTGTCTGCCTATATCGCCACAGTGCTGTTATTCGCACTCAACATGATCATTGCTGACCTGCAGATGCCAATGTAAGGTCCCGGCCGCCTGGCGACACAACCGGGCGATCAGTTACCCACAGGATCTTGCCGTCCGCCGAGAAGCCCTATCATCAATCGAGGGGCCGGATTTTAGCTGGAGCAGTCTTTGGGCTATAGTTGACAGGATCAGAAATCGTCGTACGGGGGCTCCACACATGAAAGCCCACAAAGAATTAGTCGCTCTCTCAATGCTGTCATTACTCGTGGCTTGCGGCGGTCCGAACGAGACCGCTACCGTTCCCCAGGCCGAGCCCGCCGGCGTCTCCTTCGTCGATATCGGCACCCACGTCGTCCACTTCAGCGCTCAGTCGACCGATCAGTTGCCGGTTGAAGTTGCCCGCACCTACAACATCGTGCGCAGCAAGAGCCGTGCAATGCTGAACGTATCGGTCCTCGAGGACGCCACAGACAAGGCGGTCCCGGCAACAGTGACGGTCAAAACCGTCAACCTGACGGGACAATTGAAAAACATCACGATGCGGAAGATCGAAGAAGGCAATGCTGTCTACTACATAGGCGAAACGCCGATCGCAAACCAGGAAACGCTGATCTTCGACATCACGGTGCAGCCAGAGGGCGTGGCGCGGGCGTCTGACGTCCGCTTCAAGCGGCAGTTCTACACGGATTGATCACCAGCAGGATCAGCACCTGCAGAGGCACTTTCACTGACAAAATGCTCAACAGCGTCACGCAGCTGTGTGAGCTTGCCGTGGAAAAAGTGCTCGGTGCCCGGAAAGATCGTCAACTCCGGCCCGGGATCCAGGCTGTCCACCCACTTAACGGTCTCGTCGATATCGACGAACTCATCTTCATCGCCTTGCAGGATCAACCACGGACAAGCGGGCTGCGTATCGAAGTCTGCGGCAAACCGCGAGACGGCCGGCGCGATACTGACCAGTCCGGCCGGATTTGCAGACACGGCAGCGCGAATGGCCATCGCCGCACCAAAGGAGAAGCCTGCCAGCCAGAGCGGTAACTCCGGCATGGAAGCACGCATCCAGGCCACTGCGGCGAGCACGTCTTCGACTTCTCCCCGGCCCTCGTCAAATGATCCGGCGCTCTTGCCAACACCCCGGAAGTTAAAACGAAGCACCGCGAACCCGACACCGACAAAGCTACGGGCAAGCGTGTGAGCAACCTTGTTGGTCATCGCTCCGCCGTGGACCGGATGTGGATGGCAGACAACCGCGCCGCCAAGCGGCGCCATGTCCTGCGGTGTCTCCATCAATGCCTCCAGGTCGCCTGCCGGTCCATCGATAATGAAATGCGCTTTTTCGGGTAGCTTTCGCATGAGAAGAATCTGGCCTGTCCGCCTATTATTATCGTAAAATTATGACCTTATGCAGCCCGATCAGGGGCTTGCAGGTCCTTAAGTCTCCTACAAGTGAATTCTATGTCATCCGGTCTCGAGCTCGAAAATCAATATTGTGCACACAACTATCACCCGCTCCCGGTCGTACTGGCCCGTGGCGAAGGTGTCTATGTCTGGGATGAAGAAGGCAACATGTATCTCGATATGATGAGCGCCTACTCGGCGGTCAGTCATGGGCACGCAAACCCGCGCCTCGTCGCTCAGCTGAAGAAACAGGCAGAAACGCTTTGCATCGTGTCGCGCGCGTTCTACACCGACAAGCTTGGGCCGTTTTTGAAACTCGTCTGCGACCTGACCGGACAGGACGCCGCATTGCCGATGAATACCGGTGCGGAGGCCGTCGAGACGGCCGTCAAGGCCGCCCGCCGCTGGGGTTATGAATCCAAAGGGATTCCGGCCGACCAGGCGGAGATCATCGTGTGTACCGGTAACTTCCACGGTCGCACGACCACGATCATTTCTTTTTCTGACGAGAAGGAATACCAGAAGAATTTCGGACCGCTCACGCCAGGTTTCAAAGTCGTCCAGTATGGCGACGCGGATGCGCTGGAGGCCATGATTACACCGAACACCGCGGCTTTCCTGGTGGAACCCATCCAGGGGGAAGGCGGGATTGTCATTCCACCGGAAGGCTACCTGAAGCGTTGCCAGGAAATTTGTCGGGAAAACAATGTCCTGCTGATTGCCGATGAGATCCAGACGGGGCTTGGTCGAACCGGCCGCCTCCTCGCCTGCGATCACGAAGGTGTCACACCGGACGGACTGATCCTCGGCAAGGCCCTGGGCGGCGGCATCATGCCGGTATCGATGTTCCTGGCACGCAAGGACGTCATGGACATTTTCGTGCCCGGCACGCATGGCAGCACATTCGGCGGCAATCCACTCGCAGCAGCCGTCGGGATGGAAGCGCTCAACATCCTGATCGAGGAAAAACTCCCGGAACACAGCATGGAGATGGGCGAGTACCTGGTCGACAAGCTGCGAAAGATCGATAGCCCCCTGATCAGTGAAATCCGCGGCAGCGGCCTTTTTGTCGGCATCGAAATTGACCCGGCGCTAGGCAGCGCCCGCGAAATCTGCGAGCGATTGATGGATCGCGGCTTACTGAGCAAGGAAACGCATGAAACCGTCGTACGGCTGGCGCCACCGCTGATCGTAACCCGGGAACAACTCGATTGGGCGGTGGACCAGATCCAGGGCGTACTGCAGGAAATGGACGAGGTGCGACTGGCCTCCTGACAACACCGGTTTTCGGGCCATGGAAGTGAGCGATGCCTGAGCTAACTGTTATACATTTCGGCCTGCTGGCCGCCATGCTCCTGATCGGCGCAATTCTCGGCTGGATTATCCGGTCGGATCGCTGCGCAAAAGAAAAAATATTCGTCAACGCAAACTGGCAGGACCAACTGGAGTCCCAACAATCCGAACACAACCGCCTGGCCGAACAAAACAAGAGCCTGATGAAGCAGATCAGCCAGTGCCAGGCCTCGCAAAAAGACTACACCAATCGGGCAAAAGAGTTGTCGGAGTCGCTGAATGAAGCATGCGCGCGCCGCGACGAGCTGGAACGACAACTCAAAGATGCGCTCGCGCAGCGTGATCGGCTCCAGAATAGCCAGAAAAAGACACCGGAAGCGCAGACCAAGGCGCTCAAGGAAAAAGACAACAAGATCTTCAAGCTGAGTCGTGAACTCACCAGCTGGCAGAGCCGCGTCCCGCCGCTCGTTGAACGGTTCCAGGAGAAGTCCAGGGAGGCCGCCGGGCTTGAAGCCGAGCTCCAGGAAACGCAGAAACGCCTCGAAGATCTGGTCAGGTCTGACCAGACGCGTATCGAGCCGGTCGATGCGGACACACTTCTGGACGGTGGCGATGCCTCGAATGAGCCGATCGCACTAACGACGTCACATGGTGCATCGACAATTCAGGACCAGGTCGGGGAAGACCCCGACACCGACGCCGACGCCGCCCTCGACGAGCAGGCATTCGATGCCGTGTTTTCTGAAGGTCAGGAATCCCTGCCAGAGGATGCCGGCGAGACGTCAGCATTTGATGCCATATTCGGACAGGAAGAAGCGGAAAATGCCGACGCGGCGGAAGTAACACCGGATAACGAGACCGCTGATGTCGACGACAGCGACAAGCCTGATGATCTGCAGAAGATCAAAGGTATCGGACCGGCGATTGAACAGACGCTCAACGATCTCGGCGTTAATCGCTACCACCAGATCGCGGAAATGAGTGAATACGACATCGATCGCATCGCTCAGCAACTCAAGGGATTTCGCAGCCGTATTTATCGGGAAGACTGGATCGGACAGGCGCGCGATCTGCAATACGAAAAGTCCAACCAACGCGATTGAATCCATGCGTATCGCCCTGACTCTCGTCGGTCTGTGCTGTTTGCTGGCGATCACCGGCGCAGTAAACAGTCAATCCTTCGACGCCCCCTCGAAACTGACCATCGAGCTGCAGCCTGCCCGCCTGACTGTGGATGGCGTCATCAGCTCGTCTGCGCACGATAATATTCTGCGCAATACGGCGGCACGCCTGTTCGACAATCGAACCGTCGAATTTTCAGTGACTATCCAGGTCGCACTGCCACCAGGGTGGGCCCTGGTCACCGACCTGACCTTGCAGGCAATGGCAGCGACAC
>CAZVWF010000026.1:10500-30861 GCA_964630795.1 uncultured Woeseia sp.
CTCGATGAGCTCATCCAGATTGTCACCGATTGCCCCGACGCCGGAATCGAGATCGTGGGTCATACTGACAGCACCGGTGACGAAGCCGTCAACCTGGCACTCGGCAAGGCAAGGGCGGACACCGTCGCGGACTACTTCGTAAGCGGTGGTGTACTGAGAGACAGGATCAATGCCACGGGCGTCGGCTCTGCCGAGCCCCTGACCGATGAAGACTCACCGCAGGCACGGCAGCTCAATCGGCGCATCGAAATCGAACTTCGCTTTCCCTAATTGTCGTCTCGGGTTTCCTGTTCCAGACCTTCCAGGTCCGCCAGTTCAACCACGAAAACCAGGGTCGCGCCGGGCGGAATGACACCGCCTGCACCGCGATCGCCATAACCCATTGAAGGCGCGATCGTCAGTTCGCGGACCTCACCGATTCGCATGCCCGCGACACCCTCGTCCCACCCTCTAATTACGCGCTGGGCACCGATCCGGAATCGAAAATGCGCGCCGCGATCGACGGAACTATCGAATTTGTTGCCGCGACTCCAGGTGGATTCAGGATCATGCAACCAGCCCGTGTAATGCACGACGGCCGTGTGGCCAACCTCGGCAACCGGACCTTCACCCTGCAACAGGGTGCGGCTCGAAAGCCCCCCGGTTATCTGGACAGACTCAACATTGGTGGGGTCGATATCGGCCGGATTCTCCGGAATCGACTGGATGACCCGGGGTTCCGGCTCGGAGCCTCCACAGGCAGCGATGATCAGTGAAAAGGCCGCAAGGGCCGGCAGCAGTATCTTCTTCATGGAATGCGCCTTTTGATTCAGGATTTGTCCTCGCCCGACTCATCAAAATCGAGGGATGCGGAATTTATGCAGTAGCGGAGGCCCGTCGGTTGAGGGCCATCCTCGAAAACATGCCCCAGGTGCGCATCGCAATGGCTGCATACCACCTCGGTTCGAATCATGCCATGACTGGTATCGCGGACCGTTTTGACGTTGTCTTCAGCGAGTGGCAGCCAGAAACTCGGCCAGCCCGATCCCGAATCATACTTGTGACTGGAACTGAACAATGGCGTGCCGCAACAAATGCAAACGTATGCACCATCGGCCTTGTGGTCGACGTAGCGCCCCGTGAACGGACGCTCGGTCCCCTTCAACTGCGTCACCTGGTATTGCTCGTCGGTAAGACGCTTTTTCATTTCCTGACTGGTATCGTTCGACATGAGTCCCCTCAATTCAGCGCTGAATTCTAGCGTGAATGACGCTCACTGTGACAGCAGCCTTTCGATCTGCCACAGCAAACGCTGTCTGCTACGATTCCCGAAAACCAATCATCGTCAAACGGGAAAATCCATGACCAGATTGAAAAGCGGCGTGACCCTTCTCGCACTGTTACTCCTGGCAACATCGTCGATCGCAGACGATACAGACGTGCAATCCATCGATGCCATAATCAATGCCTATTACGACGTCATTTCCGGCCCGAAAGGCCACCAGTACGATGCAGCGCGGGACCTTTATCTACATGCCCCGCAGGCCATCATCACTCGCACCTCGGAAGACGGTGAAATGCAACGCCACGATTTCGCCACCGAACAGGCCATGGTTGCAAAACCCTACCCCGAGGGCTTTTTCGAAGTCGAAATCGGTCGCATGACCCAGCGCTACGGCAATCTCGCTCACGTTTGGAGCACGTTTGAAATCCGTAACATCCCGGGAGGCGAGCCCGTCAGCCGCGGGATTAACAGCATCTCGCTACACCGGCATGAAGACCGCTGGTGGATTTCATCCTGGTCGACACAACCGGAGGGCGAGGAACCACTGCCGGAAGAGTATCTCGACCGTTAACGGGCGGGGCTCGCCATGCCGTCGGGAATCACGAAGTCTTGTCGAGGTCGAGAATCAACTGATTGACCCGCCGGACATAGTCCGCCGGATTGTCCAGTTGTGCGCCCTCAGCAAGCAGCGCGTGATCCAGAACGATTTTTGTCAGTTCCTCGAATTGTTCATCACCCGTTTCCGCAGCCACGCGCACCAGCAAGGGGTGATCGACATTCACCTCGAGGATCGGCTTCGCCTCCGGCAGTGTCTGACCGGATGCCTCCAGCATGCGGCGTAGCTGCGGCGTCAGGTCCTGCTCCGCAGTGACCACACAGGCCGGGGAATCGACGAGTCGCTGACTCACATTGACAGCCTCCACACGACCACCCAGTGACCGCTTGATCTTCTTCAGCAGCCCTTTGTGTTCCTCGTTGATCGCCTCCTGGGTAATCTCACCGTCGCCTTCGGGCAATGGCAACTGTCCACGGGACACGTCCGCGAAGCTCATGCCGTCATACTCGGCAAGATGGTCTACCAGCCAGGGATCAATACGATCTGAAAGCAGGAGCACCTCAATGCCCTTCTCTCGCAGCTGTTCGAGATGGGGACTCGATTTTGCGGTTTCCCAGGACTCTCCGAGAATGTAGTAAATCTTGTCCTGACCCTCCGCCATGCGGCCTGCATAATCATCGAGCGACTGGTTCTGTGCGGCGTTGTCCGACGTCGTGCTCGCAAAGCGCAGGAGCTTTTTAATCTTGTCACTGTTTTGCTTGTCCTCGATAACGCCTTCCTTCAGCGCCTGGCCAAACTCGGCCCAGAACGTCGCGTAGTCATCCGGGTCGTTGCCAGCCATCCTGTTCAACATGTCCAGCACACGGCGAACCAGGGCACCACGGATAGCATCCGTTTCCGGATTTCGTTGCAAGAGCTCCCTCGAGACGTTAAGGGGCAGATCTGCCGAATCGATGACGCCTTTGACAAAGCGCAGATACAAGGGCAGGAATTGCTCCGCGTCGTCCATGATGAAGACACGCTGCACGTAAAGTTTCAGTCCTTTTGGCGCCTCACGGTTCCAAAAGTCGAACGGTGCAGAGGCCGGGATGTAAAGCAGGCTCGTGTATTCGCGTTTGCCCTCTACGCGGTTGTGGCTCCAGGCAAGCGGGTCGGTGAAATCATGTGCGAGACTCTTGTAAAACTCCCGGTACTCCTCGTCTTCCACCTCTGTCCGGGGACGTCGCCAGAGTGCCGTTGCCGAGTTGACCGAATGCGGTCCGTCATCGTTACCTTTGTCGTCCAGATGCACGGGAAAGGCGATATGGTCGGAATACTTGCGGATGAGCGACTCCAGCCGAAACGCATCGAGAAACTCCTTTTCGTCATCCTTCAGATGAAGAATGACATCGGTGCCGCGCGCTGCCTTCTCGGTTGCATCGATAGTGAACTCGCCCTGACCGTCGGACTGCCAGCGAACCGCGTCGGCGGCACCCAGCCCTGCCTTCCGGGAAATCACTTCAACCTCTTTCGCGACGATGAACGCCGAATAGAAGCCAACGCCGAACTGGCCAATCAGCCTGGCATCCTTCCGCTCGTCACCGGTCATTTGTTGCAGAAAATCGGCCGTACCGGAACGCGCGATCGTTCCGAGGTTTTCGATCAACTCGTCGCGCGACATGCCAATACCGTTATCGGAGACAGTCACCGTGCCCGCCGTGGCATCCAGCGGAATGTGGATTTCGAGTTCCGGTGTATCCTCGAGAAGGTCAGGCGTGGCAATGGCTTCGAATCGCAGTTTGTCGGCCGCGTCGGAGGCATTGGAAATCAACTCGCGAAGAAAGATTTCCTTGTTGCTGTACATGGAATGGATCATCAGCTGCAACAGCTGACGAACCTCGGTCTGGAATCCCAGGGTTTCGCGGGACGTCGTTTCGGTCACGGTATCAATCTCCAGTGAAGGAACGGCCGGCGGCCATGTGCGGAGCACACGATAGTGGCTCACAGGAGATTTTCAAGTGGCATCCGGTTGTAAAACCGTATGGCTGGTCAGGAGGTGGCGCGGGTTTCCGGGCCCTGGCACACGACGCCCCGATACATGAGACCGACAACCAGCAAGGAACCGATCGCGACCGTAATCGGCGGATTCGCAATTGCGGCGTAAATGCCGAGTGATTGTACGAATGCCATCAGGCAGATGAAGGCGGCCAGAATGCCCATGGTGCGAGCGCGCTCAGCCAGGAGTGCGATTGTATAGATCAAATCGTCCAGGTCATCGAAATGCTGCAGCAGGCGCTCCATGGATCGGTCAGCCGCCCCTCAACGGACGACGGTCAGCACCGGGCCCGAGCGACTTGACTCGCTGGCCGGAGAATCGGCGTCCTGGAGTGCCGCGGAGTTGGATTGTTTCGCATGCGCGATGGCACGATGAAACAGGTCCCAGCGTTGTCGTGCTGATTCGCTCTTCAATGCCGACAGCGGCGATTCATTTTCTGAACGGTCGTTAGACATACTTCCAATTTCGTTCTTGCAATACTTGATGGTGACTATAGCCCCGCTGGATTCAGGCCACCGTGAGGCAGATCACAGCTTCGTCGTAGTTCGAGTCCAAACGATCACTTAATTGCAAAACAGAGAACCGCGTCAGGTTTTCAAACGGACCCGGGTTCGGAATTCGCTGCAGGTCTTCGCGCGCCGCAACATAATGAATAGGCCTGGTTCACACAAAAAAAAACGCGTGACTGGCATCACGCGTTTTCCTTAATTGCCTGGTGAGGTTTTTGGCTCAGTTGTCTTGCCAGTTTCGCTTCACCTGTCCCGTCCAGTTTCGATACCCTTTCCAGGTATACAGTGACGGATCAATCCCGGTTCGTCGTCCGTGAGGAGCGGGTGTTTTCGAGATCCAGCGGCGATACTGCTGCCAGCCGTCATTGTCTGCGTCAGCCTCCGGGCGTGCCTCACGATCATTAGCAGCGGTCTCCCCTTCGGATCGGTCGCTGTAATCGCGGGTCCAGGCTGTGTCCTTGCTATCCTTCATGTGACTGTTCTCGTGCAATCCTTTGACGAAATACTACGTGCCAGAGGCCCGGGATCACAGGAACTGCATCACAGAGCAACTCGTGACTTTTCACATAAAAATCAAAGGATTGAATCGCCTTTTTACTTAATATGCGGTTCCTGTCGTCAGGAAACCACCCGGTAACAAGGCTCGTACGCCTCCCTGGCCAGTTTCATGCGCCCCTGGCTGACAAACGATGTCAGTAATCGATCCAGCAATGAGAGATAGGGGCCGCTTGCACAGATCTCGAAGGGTCCTTCTTTTTCAATAGCCGCAATGGTGTCCTCGCGCACATTACCGGACACGATACCGGAGAACGCCCGCCGCAAGCTGGCCGCCAATTCATGTTTCGGCAAGTCCTCGTGAATTGCCAGTGCGCGCATGGCATCGTGCGTCGCATGGAATGGCGCCTGGAAGATCTCGTCAATCTGAAGGCGCCAGTTGAAATAGTAGGCGTCACCATGTTCACGTCGAAAGTCCCGAACTTCGGTCAGGCCGTCCCGCATCGCCCGGCCGACTGCTTCAGGTTCGTCAATCATGATCGTGTAGCGCTCCTGGGCCTCCGATCCGAGCGTCGCGCCGATGAACGCATCGATTTGCTCAAAGTGGGCTTTAGCGGACGGCGGTCCGGTCATGATCAGCGGTAGTGGCAAATCCCGGTTGTCGGGGTGTAGCAGGACACCCAGCAGGTAAAGAATCTCCTCGGCAGTACCGACGCCGCCGGGAAAAACGATGATGCCATGGCCGGTCCGGACGAATGCCTCGAGGCGTTTTTCCATATCCGGCATGATGACCAATGCGTTGACGATGGGATTCGGAGACTCGGCGGCGATGATGCCCGGCTCCGTGATGCCTATATACCGGCCATCACGAATGCGCTGCTTTGCGTGACCGATCGTCGCACCCTTCATCGGTCCTTTCATCGCGCCTGGTCCGCAACCGGTACAAACGTTCAGGCCGCGCAATCCAATTTCATAGCCGACTTTCTTGGTGTAGTCGTACTCCTCCCGCGTAATGGCATGGCCGCCCCAGCAAACAACGAGATCCGGCTCGACGGATGACTTCAGGAGATGGGCGTTTCGCAGGATGTGGAAAACGGCGTTGGTTATGCTGCCAGACGACGCGAGATCAAAGCGACCGCTTTCCATGATTTCGTGATTTGTAAAAACGATGTCGCGCAGCACCGCGAACACGAGCTCGCGAATACCGCGAATCATGACCCCGTCGACAAAGGCAGACGACGGCGCGCCCTGTATGGAAACCTTTAAGCCCCGGTCTTGCTGGATGAATCCCACGACAAAGTCGCAATACTTCTCGAGCATTGCGCGCGCGTCATCCGTTTCCGCACCGGAGTTGAGGACGGCCAGGATGCAACGTCTCAACAGCGGATAGAGACCACCCTCACCCTGCGAACGCAGTTGCTCGGCCTCGACCTGTGACAATACCTCCAGGCTGCCTTCCGGCCAGATTTCGGCATCGACCGTCTCTTCACTGACGGAGCGAAGCAGCGTACCGGCGCCTTTAAGGTCCTGTTGCATGGCTGGCGGTCTTCTTGTGAGCCACCGGATCAGTCTTGCTATCCGGCAACGTGAAATGGTCAGGGCACAATTTCAATGGGCACCTGGTCGGGTGTCATCAGCCAGATATCGATCATGTCCGAGTTCGAAACAGCAATGCAGCCATTCGTCCAGTCCTCACGAGCGTAATAGGCCTGGGAGTAATTCGGCACATTCGGCTGGCCGTGAATCATGATTGCGCCGCCCGGATCGACGCCTTTGGCACTCGCCGCGGCACGATCCTGACGGTTGGGATAGGAAATATGGATGGACAGGAAATAATCGCTTTCCGGATTCCTGGCGTCCAGCATATAGAGCCCTTCCGGCGTTTTCTGGTCGCCCTCCTGTTCCTTGTCTCCTTCCGGAGCAAGACCGAGCGCAATCCTGAACGTGCGGAACGGAATCCCATTCTGCAAAAGGTGCAGCTGTCGTTTGCCTTTCTCCACGAGGATTTTATCGGCGACCGGGAAGTCGGCGGCGATGGCCGGCGCCATAACGACGATCCCGAAAAATACAATGACGGCAAAACAAGCAAGCGCTTTGCTTCGATTCACTGCGCGCATGGACTCACTGCCTCCTGAAGCGTGTCGGCCCGAGGTTAGCAAACCGGGCGAACCAATAAAACGGAATGGCACACCATCGCCCCCCTGACTCAGACATTCCTGCCGGCGATCCAGCCAATCGCGAAACCGATGCCGCCGGCGACCATCGTATACATCGGCAAATAGCGAAACACTTCCTCCGGGTAAACGGACTCGCTGTACATCCCGTTCAGATCGACGTCGTAACCATAGTGCAGATATAGCGATAGCCCGATGGCTGGTATCGCGAATCCCAGCGTTCCAAGGAACCAGCTCCACCCGCTGCCCGTCCAGTGTCCATCGCCGCGCTTCAGCGCCACTGCAGCCAGCACGATCAGGGCAATCATCGGAACGAGATTTCGGAAAGGATAGGCGACGCCGGCTTCGATCTTCAGGACGTAAATCATCGCGGCTACGGTGACGAACAGAACGGGCGACAGTCGAACGAGAAACACAATCGTGGATTTCATGACGGGCTTCAGCTGCGATTGTTTTCGACCAGCACCGGAAAGTTAAGACGTGAGCCACGCTGAACATTGTGGAGATCGAGCTCCGGGTTGTACTGACGAAACAACCAGACCGGAACGCCGTATTGACGCAGGGACAGAATCCATACGGATTCGCCACGGCTCACGACATGCTCTGTCACACCGGTAATCGTGTGCGTACGGAAGAACGTGTCCTGTTGTTGACGGTGGTATTGCGTGCGCAGCTGCTCGAATTGTTCTGCATTAACCTGGCTGAAATCGAGCTTGATGCGCTTGCCGACCTCAACCGGTGCCCTGAATGCCATGCCATTGATATCGCGGAGGCGCTGGGTTTTCAGGCCCAGCCAATCTGCATAATGACCCAGCGTTTCCAATGGGTGCACTTCGATCGTGCCATTCTGCGCTACGGTGTAGTCGCTTGGATCCGACAGCAATGCGGCCTGGAGACTGCCGATAAAACTGCTGACCTGGTCGCCCAGTGCAACTGCAGGTGCGGGCTCCTCTTCGACACCGGCCCCAATGGCGGGGGCATCTGCCAGCACGGCGGCCGGTGGTGCAAGTGTCGGGGCGGATGCAGCCGCGACGACCGGTGGTGGCTGCACCGGCGCGGGACCGGCAGCAGGCAGTCGAATTTGCTGGCCTGCCCTGATCCGGTTTCTGCTGGTCAGGTTATTGAGCGCAACCAGTGTGGATACCCTGGTGTCATAGGAGTCCGCGATTTCCGACAGCGTGTCGCCGCGGGCAACCGTATGGAAAAGATCCGGCAACTGCTTGTCGAACAGCACATCGTCTGGCAACGACGAAATCAGATTTGCCATCGTACCGTTCACCATGCTTGACGGCATACGCAGGCTGAATCCTTGCGGCAAATGCTTGCTGCCCTGCCAGACCGTCGCCTGCAGGGCCGGATTGTGACGGGCGATGTCGCGCTCGCGCACATTCAGGGCGGCCGAAAGCTCGTCTGCAGGCACGTAGACATCCAGCTCGAGCACGTCGTAGTCGACGGGCTGATAGGGGGCCAGTCCTGGGAAGTACCTGTCCGGATTCTGGTCCACTTCTTTCGCGGCCAGAAATGCGACGTAGAAATTTCGCGACGCAAAGCCGAACGTCCTGCCACGGTAATTGCGCATGATGTCTACGTAGCTGGTATCGCCATGTTGACGCATCGCACGGCGAGCTCCGGCCAGTCCGTGGTTATAAGCCGTGATCGCCATCGGCCAGTTGCCGGCAATGGAGTAATTGTATGCAAGCAGCTTCCCGGCCGCGGTTGTCGCCAAAAACGGATCGTTTCGCTCGTCGAGTACATGATCGATCTGCATGAATCGTCGGCCCGTACTGCGCGTGAATTGCCAGATACCGGACGCACCGACATGCGAACGTGCAGCCGTGTTATAGGACGACTCGACATGCGGCAGTGCGGCCAGCTCGATCGGAACACCCAGGCGCGTGAATTCCTTGTTGATGTGATCCCGAAATCGCCCCGCCCGCCGCAGGCCTTCCTGGAACCGGTCGGAGAGCCCCAGCTGAAAACGAATCTGCCCGGCCGCCGCGGACAATGCTTCGTTCGTTACATCCGGTGGCCAGAGATCGAGCACGCGTTGTTCTTCCGCACTCAGTCCGCTGCGTTTGCCACCCGCCAGCGTCTGCAGGATTTTCCGGTATCGCTGGCGCCGCTGATCGGAGGCTTGCTGCCGCTGGCGCCGACTCGAACTCTCCGGCAACACGATCTTTTCGTAGACCACGGCCAGGTTTCGGCTGTCATGCAAGACGCCTTCGCGGGTATTGTATTCAGTAAAAATGGACAGCCAGAAATTGACGTCCCGGTCGAGTTCGGCAGGCTGCGGAAAAAGCGCTGAGTCGTCGCCACGTGCCATCGTCGCGACCACGAGCAACAGTGCTGTGGTGAAGATCTTCCTCAACATCCCGGCCCTTGCGAAGCGATTGGTACCTGTCGGGATATGGCCGCTAATTCCCTGATTACGTGCGATAAAAAGCGACCACCCAAGCCTATTCTGACCAAGCTGGATGCGGGGTTCAACTTTTGTGCCTGTCGCACTTCACGGCGAGGCTCGTTACACTCCTTTCGCTATTTAAAAGACCAGGACCCGACGCCAATGGCGAAGGCCGACAGGCAGCCCCTACACCGATACTGGCAACCCCGCTTCTGGCCAACCTGGCTTGGCATCGGGCTGTTGCGCCTGAGTTGTTTCCTCCCGTACCGATGGCAATTAGGCCTTGGCAAATCCCTGGGCCGACTCGGCCACCGGCTCAGTGCGAAACGTCGTGCGATCGCACGACGCAATATCGAGTTGTGTTTCCCGGCGTTGTCGCCGGCCGAACGGGACAAGCTGGTCTACGAGCATTTCGAGGCGATGGGCGCATCCATAATGGAGTTCGCGCTGGGCCGGTGGAGCTCCATTGAGAAGCTACGGGAAATCTCGACCGTTACAGGCATTGAAAATGTTCAGCAAGCACTGGATGACGGGCATAACGTCATCCTGTTGAGTGCCCACTTTACGACGCTTGAGATCAGCGGTCGTGTATTCAGTGAGTACGTCCCGCCGTTTGATATTGTCTACAGGCCGTTTCGCAATCCGTTGCTGACGGAGCTGATCGCTTCCGGGCGCGAAGTATCGGGGCGCAAAGCTATCCAGAAGAACGATATCAAAAGCATGGTCAGAAGCCTGCGCGAAGGCGTACCGGTGTGGTACGCGCCGGACCAGGCGTATCACCTGAAGCAATCTGCGCTGCTACCGTTCTTCGACGTGCCGGCGATGACGAATACCGCCACAACTACCCTGGCGAGACTGGGCAAGGCTGTCGCAGTCCCCTTTTTGCCGCGACGTTTGCCGGAAGGCGGTTACGAGCTCACACTGTTACCGCCGATCGAGGGAATACCGAGCGATGACCCGGCGGACGACACACGAAAGTACCTGGCAGTGCTCGAGGATCACATTCGCAAGTGCCCGGAGCAGTATTACTGGGTGCATCGTCGATTCAAGAATCGCCCGAAGCCACTGCCGGACGCCTACGCCGATCTCGACGCGCTGAAATAACCCTCCAGCAGTTCATTCCACTCCGCTTTCGAGAAATGGATGCGCTTGTCGAGGCGTTTGATCTTTTGCAATGACCGATGCAGACGGGCGAGATTATTTTGTCGCCAGATGCCTGAATCGCGAAGTTGACCGCGATCGAAATCCAGGAGAACGACTGCATCATTGGCGTCAATCTGCACGTTGTAGGCATTGAGATCGGCATGATCCACACCGTATGCATGAAATCGATACAGGGTCTTCCCCACGCCGTGCCAGAACGCACGATCACCGGGGCGCGCCATTATGCGGTCGGCCAGGGACTGAATGTCCGGAATGCGCTGCGTCAAGAGATCGGCCCGGTAGATGGGCCCGTGACGGAGGTAGCGTGCAGCAACCGGAACCGGAACCGGCAGGCCGAGGTCTTGTAGCCTGGCCAGCAAATTGAACTCGGCAAACGAGCGTGTTTCGTTCTCACCCGTCCAGAAATAGATATCCCGGACCATGCGTCCCGGCAAACCACCACGAAGATAATGACGCAGCACGAATTCATTGCTGCCATCGGAGACCATCAAGGTGTTGCCACGACCGCCGGAACGCAGGGCGCCACCGATTACCGTCGCGGTGTCCCAACCCGCCGCCGTGAAGGCAGATTCCGAAATCTGGTTGAGGATGGCGGTATCGTATACGATGGCGCCGTCCCTGGTCTTCTGGACGGTGTCAGTCAAGCGCATCGTTCCATGATGACAGAAACAGGTATCCCGAATCGCATCGATTGGCCGTAATTAATGTTCGGTGACTAATGTTCAGTGAATCGCCGCCAGAAAGTATCTGCATCGTGAGACTCTCTCACATCGGAGATACCTGTCATGCACTGGCCGTTGTCCGGTCGATCCAGGACGCGTGGCCAGAGACACGGCTGACCTGGATCATCGGTAAAACCGAAGCGGGCCTGATGGCGGATATCACGGACGTGGAGTTTATCATTTTCGATAAATCCAGAGGCCGAACCGCGTACCGCGAGTTGCGGGATCTGCTCAGCGGCCGAAAATTCGACGTCGCACTGTGCATGCATGCATCGATGCGTGTCAATCGCATCTATCGGATGATCGATTCGCCCATCAGGCTGGGATACGACAAAGCACGAGCGCGCGACCTGCAATGGCTGTTCACCAATCAGCGCATCCCGACGGCAGACGAACAACATGTGCTGGATGCCATGATGGCCTTCGCGCGGCATATCGGCGTACCCGAAAAGCCCCTGCGCTGGGAGATTCCTTTGTCCGAGGCAAACCAGGCGTTTGCGGAGCGACACACGTGCGGGGACCAACCGGTCTTGGTCGTCAGTCCATGCAGCACCCAACGCCAGCGAAACTATCGCAACTGGAGCGTTGAAAATTACGCAGCGGCAGCCAATCACGCGCACAACAGGTTTGGCTGCAAAGTCATCCTGACAGGGGGAAACTCGGAACTCGAGAAAGCCTATGGCAGCAGGATCGTCGAGCTATGCGGCGGTCAGGATATCGTCAACCTGATCGGCGAGACATCACTCAAAGAGTTACTGGCCATCATTGCTGCCGCCGACGCGCTCATCTGTCCTGACTCAGGGCCCGCCCATATGGGCACGGCAGCCGGCACGCCGGTCATTGGGCTCTACGCAACGTCCAATCCGGATCGCAGCGGTCCGTATCTGAGCAGCAACCTGACGGTCAATGCCTATCCAGAGGCTGTCGACCGATTCCTCAGGAAAACGCCGGAACAGCTTCGCTGGGGCCAGCGCGTCCGAGACCCCGGCGCCATGGACTTGATCCAACTGAGGGACGTCAACGCCAAAATTGATCAGGTTTTCGGATAATAGCGACTTTTAGGTAAAATTAAGTCAATTTTTGCCACTTTTATCGTCATTTACCGTCCAGGGGCCTTGGATGGCGCGGGTTGCCTGGGCTGCGCTGCCGAACCAGGATCCTCATATATTCGGCTCGAAATGACCGATTTGGCTTATTTTTAGGGTTTTCGAGGATTTTGACGAATTTTCAGTTATTTTTTGCCTATTTTCTCGCACAATATATTTTTTGTATTTTTCCGTGCGAGATCGATGAAATCAGCGCTCTTTTTACACGTTTACGGAAATTAGGCTGAAATATCGGTATTTATCGACAACTTGTCGACATTATCACTACAGTTGACGTAAACCGGGTGCCTGGTCATCTTCGTCGGTCAGCAGGTAGTCCGCACCACAATACGGACAGCGCGCGCCACCGGTCTCCTCGATGGGCAGAAAGACCTTCGGATGTGAATTCCACAAGTACATGCCAGGCATCGGGCAAGATAGCGGCAAATCACGTGGCCGCACTTCGTACTTGTGTTGGGCATTTGCCGGGATCAGGTTTTGATCCACGGTACCGGCTCTTTCTGACAACGCCATTCCCCTGAAGCTTTGTTGGACGGGCGCGAATTATAGCAATGGCGACGCCGCGCGCACCTTTTCTATTGCATTGTCCGCCGCCAGACCTCACTGACAAATACCCGCTCGGCACCGAATTCCTCGGCACCAACGATCGCATCCAGTTCGTCCAGCGCCAGTCGATGAGAGCGCAGCCTGTACGCACGATAGATTTGCTGAAGTCGGGCAACGTCCGATGCCGGCAGCAAGCCAACCGCCTCCAGCGCGCCCAGTTGCCGAATATTGTCCGAGTAATAAACCAGCTCCGGATAATCGTCTGCATGACGCAGTACCAGGTACTGCACGAGAAACTCGATGTCACCGATGCCCCCCTCGCCCTGCTTCAGGTCAAATCGATCTGCCGAACTCCTGTCCAGGTTGTCACGCATCTTCTGCCGCATCGAAAGCACATCATCCAGAAGCGTATCGCGCCGCACCCGGTGACGCAGTGTTTCCGTCCGCGTCTTTTCAAAGTGGCGCGCAATTGACGCACTACCGGCCACCGGCCTGCTGCGCAACAAAGCCTGATGCTCCCAGGTCCAGGCGTTGTCTTCCTGGTACCTGGCAAACCCTTCCGTGCTGACCACAAGCAGACCGGAACGACCACTCGGCCGCAGCCGGGTATCCACCTCGTACAGCGCGCCGGACTGCGTTTGCGTCGTCAGGAAATGCACCAGCCGACGCACGAGGCGACCGAAGAACAAGCTGTTGTCGATCGGACGTTCACCGTCGGTTTCCTGGGACTTACCGGTTGCATCATGCAGGAAAACGAGGTCGAGGTCGGATTGATACGACAGCTCCATGCCGCCGAGCTTGCCGTATGCAATGACAGCGAATCCGGCATTGCGGTAGCCGGACTCTTTACGGAAGCGGGGCTCACCATGCCTTGCCGCGAGATCGCGCCATGCGATGTCGAGCGCCTTGTTCAATACCATTTCGGCCAGTTCGGTCAGGTGGTCGCTGACCTTCATGATCGGCAGGTTGCGACTGACGTCGGCCACTGCGATTCGAAACAGGGTAGCGCGCTGAAATTGGGCCAGGCGCTCGATGACCGCTTCGCTGTCTTCGACGTCGACCTGCCGGAGGCGTTCATCGAGGTCAGCCGCCATGTTCGCCGCCGAGATTGACTCGCTGTAAAGGCGGGGGTCCAGGAGTTCGTCCAGCAGCGCCGGAAATTTCTCTATTTCCCGCGCCAGGTAGGCGCTCTGTTCACACAGGTCAACGAGCCGCTCAAGAACGACGGTATTCTCATTCAACAGTGCGACGTAAGCGCTTCGACGCGCGATCTGCGTCATGACTGCGAGTACTCGTTCGATGGTGACGCCGGGATGACGGTGCTTTTTCAGCAGGGGGAACAGGGTTTGGATAAAACGTTCGAGGCGTTTTTCGCCGGCAACGTCAACCTGTCGCTGCACAGGTGCATTGGCGAACGCCCGCGCTGCAGCCCCCACCCGTTCAGCCTCCTCGAATCCTTCCGTGGCCAGCCACTCGATCCACTCTTCCCCGGTCGTTGACGAACGCCAGGGCGCTTCCGTAGCGGCAGCGGTATCCCCGGAGTCCTGTTCCCCGGCGCCGCGAAACGCCACGGCATCGAAATGGGTCGCGACCTGCTCGCGGCAGGCATCGAGTTCCTCCGCCAACGCTTCCCAGGCGTCATAACCCATCATCAGGCACAGCCGGGCCTGGTCGATCGGCTCGCCGGGAACATCGTGAGTCTGCTGGTCGCGTATCGCCTGAATGCCATTCTCGAAGCGGCGAAGAAATTCGTAAGCGATCCTCAATGACTCGCTGGCTTCGCGGCCAATGCCACGATCGTTGCCGAGCCGCTCGAGTGCCGACCGGATGTCCCGACACCTCAACGCCCGGTTGGCGCCACCCCGAACCAGTTGCAGGGACTGGGCTATGAACTCGATCTCGCGAATACCACCGGGGCCGAGCTTGATGTTGGCCGCGAGTTCGCGTTTTTGAACTTCACGCTCAATCAACGACTTCATGTCGCGCAGAGACTCGAACACTCCATAGTCGAGGTACTGGCGAAAGACGAACGGTTCGATGATGGTCGAATACATTTCGCTTTCCGTCGCCGCATCCGTCTCACCGACCACCCTTGCCTTGACGTAGGCGTAACGCTCCCAACTCCGGCCGTGCTGCAAAAGATAATTCTCCAGTGCACCGATACCGAGAACCGGAGGCCCGCTCTCGCCGAAAGGCCGGAGCCGGGTATCGACGCGATAGACGAATCCATGTTCGGTAACGTCGTCCAGGTAACGCACCATGCGCCGGGAAAGCCGGGTGAAATACTCGTGTGCCGAAAGGCTGCGCGCACCGTCCGTCTCGCCTTCCCCGCCGTACAGAAAAACCAGGTCGATATCTGACGAGAAATTCAATTCGCCCCCACCGAGCTTGCCCATAGCCAGCACGATGAAGGGGATAACATTGCCATCGGCGTCCCGGGGCAGTCCGAACGGGGCGGACACTTCCCGCGCAGCCTCTTCACCCGCCCTGGTAATCAGCGTATCGGCGACTGCGGACAACAGCGAAAGCGTTGTCCAGATATCGTCGCCGTCTATGATTCCCCATAGAATGCGCAACAGGCTCCGGTGACGTTGCCGCCTTATCGACTCCCCGAAGGGTGCATCGGGGTCGACGTCCCCGGAAACCGCAGCCGGGCGGTCGAGTCCGTTCGGTCCGACCGCCTCACTGAACCAGCCCCACTCACGCAGCAGCATGCCGGACGCGTATTCACTTGCGGCAACGAGACGCACCAGGCAAATGCGCGTCTCGTCGTTTTGCAGCACCGCGTCGGGCACAGTGAGTCCCGCTTCTGCCAGACGATCGAGCCAAAGATGCGTCGGACCCCGCAGCACTTCCGGGAGTCCGTCAGCATCTTTTCTCAATAATGGGTCACCGATGTCGGCCATCGGCAGGAGTGTACTAGATGGCCCGGAATTCAGGCGGTCGAAGTTTTGTGTCGGCCTGCGAGATCTCCGGGCAAGCGTCCGGGTTCAAACGCCTTGCCGATAGCGTGACCCTTCGCCAAGTCAACGCTCAACTCGATTCAGATAGAACGTGCTGCGCGTGCCACGTCTCAGCGCGAAGTGGATCAACTGATCAATGGCACCGGACTGCCGGTCAGGAACGGTATCGCGAGCAAGATTTCCACGGCGGCCTGACGCCGTAAATCCGCTAGTAAATTCTGATTCCACCGTGCCGTTTGCGACTGGCGCGATCGACCCACCAGAGAGCCGCCAGAAACCCGGCAAGCAGGCAAAGAAACATGGCGCCACCGACCCAGGTCATCGGCATGCTGTACTTGAACCGATCCTGGCGTCCACGGAATTCATCGACCTGCGCAGACAATTCACTTACCTGTGCAGCCCTGGTTTCTACAGCAGCCTGACTTTCCGCCAGTCGCTGTTCGAGGGACCTGATGGTCGCAGCAGGCGCCGCAAACACCACCTTCATGTCCTCAAGTTCTTTTTGCAGGGCGGCTTTTTCGGCCTCGGTCTCAGCGACGATCAGTCTGGCCGGCTTTTCGAAAACCAGGTATGTCGCTTTAACGTAACCTTCCACACCATCCGGCAATCGCACGTTGGCGTAGTTACGGTTGCGGGAAATGATTTCCATCGCCTGACCGCTTTCCAGCGTTCGAAAGGGTCGGTCACTGGTATCGGACGCCTGGTGAACACCCAGCCGCAAATTGTCCGTAACGTAAGCCGTTTCTGTTTGTGCCTGAACAGGTGCCTGTAGCAGCAGGGCAGCCAGCAGTGGGAATGCCTTTCGCATTATCGCTCCTCCCGGGAAGTGCCGTGAGAAAGAACAGGGTCATCAATCCGGCATGCGGAGTTTACTACAGTCGTTCGCGCAGGAAGGCTAACGTTCGTACAACCAGCGCAACAGCATTTCCTGTACTTCTTCACCCGGCCCACGATGAATGTCGGTGTGGTTCAACATCGTGACAACGATGTAGCGAGTACCGCTGCGGGACTGGAAGTATCCGGCAACGGCACTGACATGATCCAGCGACCCCGTCTTCATATGAGCCTGGCCGGTCAGGGCGCTGTTTCGAAACCGGCGCGACAAAGTGCCGTCAAGTCCGGAGAGTGCCAGCGAGGACAAATACTCGGGCATGAACGGACTCTCATACGCGTATCGCAGCATGCTGCCCAGGTGACGGGCGGTCATTCGCGAGCGACGCGACAAGCCCGCACCGTTCTCGATTCGCAACTCGGCGAAATCCATTCCATGCTCTGCCAGCCACTCCCTCACGACCTCGCGTCCCTTCGCCTCGGTACCTGACGGGCCATACTTTTCGGCTGCCAGCGTGAAAAGCAGCTGTTTGGCCATCACGTTGTTGCTGTACTTGTTCACCTTCGCGATGACTTCCGACAGCGGCAATGAATCGAATGTGATCAAAGGCTCGTGCGCGTCATCCGTGATGAGTTCGTCGGCGACGACATTGGTCCATTCGCCGGAGAAGTCGCCGCCGGACTCCGTCCACAGAGACTTGAAAAGGCCGTAGGTGAATTCGTTGTGGCTGAGCGCAGTTCGATCCATCGCGTAGAGATCGCAGCCACTCGGAAACCGGCCGCTGAAGGTGACCCGGCTCAAATCATCATTGGGGGTAATCGTGATTCCGCGTTGATACCCGCGGCAAGCACCGTTGGCCACACGTAATCGATTGACGACGTCGAGATTGTCGAGCGATGGCTCCAGTGTCACCTGGACCTGCGAAGTCTGCGGGTCAGGCTCGAAGTAATAGCGAACAACCTTGAAGTTTGTGAGCAATGCGTTTGGCGAAACATTGTATGCGCGCAGCGGTGCACGATCGAAAGCAGAGGGATCATAACCGCCCACATCGAAATAACTGTCATCCAGCAGCAGGTTGCCAGCGATATTCTCGATGCCGTTCTGGCGAATCCGCCTGAGCATCTGCCAGAACCGCTCGGTGACAAGGTATGGATCACCGTAGCCCTTGAGCAGCAAGTCGCCATCGAGCGAACCGTCCGCGATGTCGCCTAACGCGCTGACCTCGGTCTTCCACCGATAGGCCGGACCCAGTGAATCGAGTGCAACCAGCGTCGTCACCATTTTCTCAACCGACGCAGGATTTCGCGATGTGTCCTCGTTCCAGGCCAGAACGACATCGCCGGTGGCGAGTTCCTCGACATAGACGCTCAGGACATCGTGCGGGACCTTCCTGTAGTCGAGCGCGTTCCTGACCGGCAACGGCAAGGCAGTCTCGCCGATGGCCAGGACGGGGACGCATAGTATAAGGACGGCAAAGATGGCGCTTTTGGTTCTTTTCATTGTGATCCGCTGTGTCAGTTCCGCCCGGGACGTCGTATACCGAATGATTTTATCCGATCCGCAAGCGTTGTCGGCTTTACGCCGAGCAATGCGGCTGCACCTTGCTTCCCGGAAACTCGCCAGTCCGTCTGTTTCAGCGCCGCCAGCAGGTTCTGCTTTTGCAATTCCCGCATTTGCTTTTCGGTGAGCACGCCCTGCGGTTCGGCATGGGGAGCCGCAGACGGCATTGTTGAGTCGACCCGCCCCTGGGGTAAAGACAGGTCGAGACGCAGGACGTTCCCCTTGGACAGAATCACGGCCCGCTCGATGACATTCTTGAGCTCGCGAACATTACCCGGCCAGTCGTACGCTTCGATGGCCTCCGCCTGCGCGCGTGTCAGGCGATAGGGGTCGCGACCGAATTCCGCCGCGGTCTGCTCGAGAAAATGCTGTGCCAGTGGTACCAGGTCGCCGCGCCGATCCCTTAAGGGCGGCACCTCGATCGGAAAAACACTCAGACGATAAAACAGGTCCTCCCGAAACTCGCCGTCCATAACGAGTTTCTCCAGATTTCGATTAGTCGCCGCTATGACTCTCACATCAACCGATCGCGTGCGATCGTCGCCGACCTTTTCAAACTCGCTTTCCTGCAACACGCGTAGCAATTTGCCCTGTAGCTCCAGTGGAATTTCCCCCACCTCGTCGAGAAAGATCGTGCCGCCATCCGCCAACTGGAACCGGCCGATGCGGTCGCGGTGCGCGCCGGTAAATGCGCCTTTGACATGGCCGAAGAATTCACTTTCGAACAGTTCTTTCGGCACCGAGGCGCAATTTACCTTGACCAGCGCGGAATCAGCACGGTCGCTGCGCCCATGGATGTCGCGGGCGACCAGTTCCTTGCCAACACCCGACTCACCGAGGATCAGGACATTGGCCGGCGTATTTGCCACGGCTTCAATCTGCATCAGCATCTGCCGCAGACTCGCACTCTTGCCAATGATACGGCCGAAGTTCATCGCGACATTGACCTCTTCGCGAAGGTAGTCGCGCTCGCGTTCGAGCTCTTTCTGCAGGTGCGCGTTCTCGGCCAGGGCATCGCGTAGCGCACGCTCGGCACGATTTCTCTCGGTGACATCCTTGGATGCCACCAGCATGCGACGGACCTCTCCCGTCGATTCATGCTCCGGTATTGCGGACATCAAAAGGTCCAGAACTTTGCCACTGCGTGTGACCATCTGCCGGGGCTCATTGTTGAATGCCCCTGAACCGCTCAGTTTCTGCAGTTGCCCATCCGCGAACTTCTGTAGATCTGATTCGCTGTAGAAATCCAGAACGGAACGACCCACCACCTCTTCACGGCTGTACTCCATTTTCTGCAACCAGTGGTCCGTTGCCGTGACTATGCAACCGTCCGCATCGACGGTATGCAACATGGCCGGCGTTGCTCGATAGAGCTGCCGGTATTTCGAGTCCGCTCTGGCCTGGTCGGAAGTCTCGTTATAGATCGCGACCGTACGGATGAAGTCGACGTCGCGGCTTTTCTCCACGAACGAATTGACGCCGCAGTCAACCACCTCGCCATCGCTCGTCACGAAGGCAAAGGGTTTATTTTCAAGCTTGCCGGTCCTGCGCAGCGTTGGCAGGAATTCAGCGGCGATCCTGGCCGCACTCTCGGGCGTCACGAAATCCTCGGGCCGACGGCCGATCATGTCCTCACGGGCGTACTTGAGGCGGCGAAGGAGGGCGTCATTGACGTCAAGGTAGCGTCCATCATTACCAATAGAGGTGGCCATGACCGGCGCGCGCCGAAAGAGCCAGCGGTAGTCGTCGAGGGAAGGCATGCCGGGATCATATAACGAAATTCCGTATTTTTACTAACGATTTATCGTTATTTACGGTTTTTCGTAATACGTTATTAATAGATAACCTATTGTTTTAAAAATAATTTAAGAGTTGGCACGCCGTTTGCAGTACAGGGGACAAAGACTTAATGAAAGACTCCCTGTGACGGGCGTATCGCGCCGTCGCGGATCGAAAAAGGATGAGACGATGAACGACATAACCCAACGGATGATTGCCCTGGCCCTTGCCGGTCTGCTCACCGCCCCGGTGGCG
>CAZVWF010000027.1:0-30625 GCA_964630795.1 uncultured Woeseia sp.
ATGGTCCTGAGTAGAGAAGATGTTGCAGGACGACCAGCGGATGTCTGCGCCCAGGTGTGCCAGCGTTTCGATCAGGACCGCGGTCTGGATGGTCATGTGCAGGCAACCGGCCAGGCGTACGCCTTCCAGCGGCTTCTTGTCGCCATACTCTTCACGCAGTGCCATCAGGCCCGGCATTTCGGTTTCTGCGATCGCGATTTCCTTGCGGCCCCACTCGGCCAGCTCGATATCCTTGACTTTGTAGTCCTGTGTTTGCAGTGCAACGGCTTCGCCGCTCATCAGTTTCTCCTCAAGATTTGCTAATCAGGCTGCGACCGAATCACAGAGGGCTTCGGCCTTGTCGGTACGTTCCCAGCTCAGATCAATATCCTCACGACCGAACGCGCCGTAGGCAGCGGTCGGCTTGTAAATGGGTTTCAGGAGATCGAGCATCCTCAAGATGCCGTACGGGCGCAGGTCGAAGTGCTCGCGAACCAGCACGGTCAGTTCTTCCTCGCTGACTTTGCCCGTGCCGAACGTTGATACAGTGATCGATGTTGGCTCGGCCACGCCAATGGCGTAGGACACCTGGATCTCACAACGTTCTGCCAGTCCGGCTTTGACGATGTTCTTGGCGACGTAGCGGCAGGCATACGCTGCAGAGCGGTCGACTTTCGATGGATCCTTGCCTGAAAACGCACCGCCACCGTGACGGGCTGCGCCGCCATAGGTATCAACGATGATTTTCCGGCCCGTCAGTCCGCAGTCGCCCACCGGTCCGCCGATCTCGAAGCGGCCCGTTGGATTAATGTGGTACTTCGTGTCTTTGCTGATCCACTCCGCCGGCAGGACCGGCTTGATGATTTCTTCCATGACCGCTTCGCGCAGATCGTCCATCTTGACGTCTGCATGGTGCTGTGATGACAGTACGACCGCATCGATGCCGGTCGGCTTGTTGTCTTCGTAGCGGAAGGTCACCTGGCTCTTGGCGTCGGGGCGCAGCCAGGGAAGAGTGCCGTTCTTGCGGACTTCTGCCTGGCGACGCACGAGCATGTGGGAGTAGGTGATCGGCGCCGGCATGAGCACATCGGTTTCATTGGTCGCGTAGCCGAACATCAGGCCCTGGTCGCCCGCGCCCTGGGATTCCGGATCTTCGCGGTCGACGCCCTGCGCGATGTCCGGGGACTGCTTGCCCAGGCCGTTGAGCACGGCACAGGTGTTGCCATCGAACCCCATGTCGGAATCGGTGTAGCCGATTTCACAGATGGTTTTCCGAACGAGTTCCTCGATATCGACCCAGGCACTGGTGGTCACTTCGCCGGCCACCAGGACCAAACCCGTCTTGACCAGCGTCTCGCAGGCGACGCGCGCGGACGAGTCTCCGGCGATGATGGCATCCAGAACCGCATCCGACACCTGGTCGGATATCTTGTCAGGATGGCCCTCGGACACGGACTCCGAGGTGAAAAGATAGGAATCACTCATGAAAATAGCTTGTTGGTAGTTATGCGAGCCCGCGATTGTACCCCACGGGTGCAGCCGGGTACTACGTGACGACGGTAACTAATTGTCACTATCGACCAAATCAACAGAACGGCTTGCTACGCCTCCCGCAAACAGGGAAAATGCGCGGCGTCGGCGGAAGTCACCAGCCCCGACACGCTCGGACTTAACGATAATCAAAGGCCGCAAAGGTCCCATACCTGCCAATGTCACAACAATCCAGCCGCACGACCGCAGCCGGTCCGACTGACCGTCGCAAACTGGCCAACGCTGTTCGCGCACTTTCGATGGATGCCGTCCAGGCAGCCAACTCAGGCCACCCGGGCATGCCCATGGGCATGGCCGACATCGCCGAAGTGCTGTGGAACGATTACCTCAAACACAACCCCGGGAATCCCACCTGGGTCGATCGCGATCGATTTGTGCTCTCGAACGGGCACGGTTCGATGCTCTTGTACAGCCTGCTGCACCTGAGCGGTTATCCGTTGCCGATCGATGAGCTCAGGAATTTTCGCCAGTTTGGCAGGCACACCGCCGGCCATCCCGAGCGCGAATTGGGTCTCGGTATCGAGACCACCACGGGGCCGCTGGGCCAGGGCATCACGAATGCTGTAGGCATGGCGCTGGCCGAAAAGATGCTCGCGTCGACCTTCAATCGCGATGGCTACGACATCGTGGATCATCGCACCTGGGTTTTCACCGGTGATGGCTGCCTGATGGAAGGCATCTCTCACGAGGCCTGTTCGCTCGCAGGTACGCTGAAGCTCGGCAAACTGATTTGCCTGTATGACGACAACGGCATTTCGATCGACGGCGAAACCGATGGCTGGTTCACGGACGACACGGCGAAGCGTTTCGAGTCCTATGGCTGGCAGGTGATCGACAAGGTTGATGGCCATGACAGCGCGTCGATTGCGGCGGCGATCAATGCCGCCATCGCGGACACCGACAGGCCGACGCTGATTTGTTGCAAGACGATTATTGGCTACGGCTCGCCGAACAAGCAAGGTACGGCCGGCACGCACGGCGCACCGCTCGGTGACGACGAGATCGCTGAGGTCAGGAAGACGATCGGCTGGGAATACCCGCCGTTCGAGATCCCGGCGGACGTCGCCGACGGCTGGGATGCACGGGACGCAGGCTCGGTCGCAGAGGCTGACTGGGGGAAGACCTGGGACGCCTACAAAGAAGCGCATCCCGATCTGGCCGCAGAATACGAGCGGCGCATGGAGGGTGACCTGCCGGCCGACTGGAGCGATTTTGCCGATAAAGCCATTGCGGAAATCGATGCAACCGGTGCAGATATGGCGACGCGCAAAGCGTCACTGGTGGCCCTGAACGCGTTTACGCCGGCGCTGCCGGAAATGGCAGGCGGTTCTGCGGACCTTACGGGTTCGAACCTGACCCGGCACTCCGGATCGGCTGATATCACCGGGGACAACGCCTCCGGCAACTACATCTACTTTGGCGTGCGAGAGTTCGGCATGGCCGCAATTTGCAACGGCATGGGCCTGCATGGCGGTGTTTTGCCATATTCCGGCACCTTCCTCGTATTCTCGGACTACGCGCGCAATGCGCTTCGCATGGCGGCACTGATGGAACTTCGCAATGTGTTCGTGTTTACGCATGATTCGATCGGGCTCGGCGAAGACGGTCCGACACACCAGCCGGTCGAGCACGTGCAGAGTTTGCGGATCATGCCCAACATGCGGGTCTGGCGACCTTGCGACACCGTTGAAACCGCGGTGGCATGGCGTGATGCACTCGAAAATACGAACGGCCCGACCAGCCTGGTGCTGACCCGCCAGGGATTGCCGCATCAGACGCGTTCGAAAGACCAGGTCCAAGCGATTCGCCACGGCGGCTACGTGCTGCGTGATTGCGACGGCACGCCCGAACTCATTCTGATAGCGACGGGCTCGGAAGTTCCGCTGGCGATGGCCGCCGCAGAAGCAATGGCCGCCGCCGGCCGCCAGGTGCGTGTCGTGTCAATGCCATGTACCGAGGCCTTCGACGAACAGCCGGAGGACTATCGCGCGTCCGTGCTGCCGCCATCCGTGACGGCGCGGGTCGCAATCGAAGCCGGTGTAACCGATGGCTGGTGGCGCTACGTCGGCACCGGGGGTCGTGTCATCGGCATGAGCAGTTTTGGCGCGTCAGCGCCGGCGGACGAACTATTCCGCCACTTTGGCTTCTCTCAAGACAACGTCATCAAAGTCGCCAGCGAGTTGCTGGCATCGTAACGAATACCAGGAGACAGAAATGGCTATCAAGGTCGGCATTAACGGATATGGCCGAATCGGCAGAAACATCCTGCGCGCGATCCACGAGTCGGGGCGTGCAGGCGAATTTGACGTGGTTGCGCTGAACGATCTCGGCGACGCTAATACCAATGCGCACCTGACGCGCTACGATACTGCACATGGCCAGTTCCCCGGTACGGTCGAGGTCGATGGCGGTGATATCATCGTCAACGGTGATCGGATTAAAGTCCTGGCAGAGCGCGATCCCGCCAAATTGCCGTGGGGTGACCTCGGTGTCGATGTTGTTTTCGAATCAACCGGGTTCTTTCGCACCGCAGAAACTGCCGGCAAGCACATCGAGGGCGGCGCCAGGAAGGTCGTCATCTCCGCGCCCGGAGGCGAAGGCGTCAAGAAAACCATTGTCTACGGCGTCAATCACGACACGCTGGAAGCCGGCGACGAGATCATTTCCAATGCCTCATGCACGACCAACTGTCTCGCGCCGCTGGTCAAGCCGCTCCACGAAGCCATTGGCGTCAAGCACGGCATCATGACGACGATTCACGCCTATACGAACGACCAGGTCCTGACCGACGTTTTCCACAAAGACCTGCGCCGGGCGCGTTCGGCCACGATGTCGCAGATCCCAACCAGCACCGGCGCGGCCAAAGCTGTCGGCCTTGTGCTGCCAGAACTCAATGGCAAGCTCGATGGATTCTCAATGCGTGTACCGACGATCAACGTATCCGCGGTCGACCTGACTTTTGTTGCCGAACGCGAGACGTCGATTGACGAGATCAATGATGTACTGCGCGCGGCCAGTGAAGGCCCGCTGAAAGGCGTCCTGAACTACAACGATGAACCGCTCGTATCGGTCGACTTCAATCACAATCCCGCGTCATCGACTTATGATGCGGGACTGACGAAGGTTATCGACGGTACTTGTGTGAAGGTCGTTTCCTGGTATGACAATGAGTGGGGTTTCTCCAATCGGATGTTGGACACCACTGTCGCGCTGATGAACGCAAGCTAGCGAAGGCCAGGCCCGTTCCATGGCCATCATTCGCATGGGTGAGGTCGACCTCGCCGGTAAGCGCGTCCTGATTCGCGAAGACCTCAACGTGCCCGTCGTCGACGGGCAGGTGACCAGTGACGCGCGAATTCGCGCTGCACTACCGACCATTCAGGCGGCGCTCGGTGCCGGTGCCACGGTGATGCTGATGTCACATCTCGGACGCCCGACCGAGGGCCAGGCCGACGCGCAGTTTTCGCTGGCGCCGGTTGCCGCGCGTCTCGGTGAGCTGCTCGGTAGCGAGGTATCACTGGTGGCCGACTGGATTGACGGTGTCGATGCCGAGCCGGGTACGGTGATCCTGCTGGAAAACGTTCGTTTTCTCCCTGGCGAAAAGGCCTGCGATGACGGTCTCGCACGAAAGATGGCAGCGCTTTGCGATGTTTTCGTTATGGATGCATTCGGGACCGCACACCGGGCACAGGCGAGCACCTATGGTGTTGCGAAGTTTGCGCCCGTCGCCTGTGCGGGGCCGTTGCTGTCAGGTGAACTCAAGGCACTGGCGAAAGCGCTCGATAATCCTGCGCGGCCAATGGTTGCCATCGTCGGCGGTTCGAAGGTGTCGACGAAACTGACGGTACTCGAGGCACTAGGCAATGTCGTCGACCAGTTGATCGTGGGTGGCGGTATCGCCAATACGTTCATCGCCGCGGCGGGTCACCATGTTGGCGAGTCACTGCACGAGCCCGACATGCTGGATACGGCGTCGGCGCTCGCCGCCAATGATCAGGACAGGGTGGAAATCCCGGTGCCTGATGACGTTGTCGTGGCCGATTCATTTTCTGCGGACGCGACAGCGACGACCAGGTCGGTCACAGAGGTTGCGGCGAATGAACTGATTCTCGACATCGGACCGCAAACTGCGGCGCGATTCGCGGCGTTACTGAAAGACGCCGGCACCATCATCTGGAACGGGCCGGTCGGCGTGTTCGAGTTCGACCAGTTTGGTGAGGGTACCCGCGTCCTGGCGGAGGCTATCGCTGACAGCACCGCATTCTCCGTTGCAGGCGGTGGCGATACACTTGCGGCAATCGACAAGTACGGGGTCGCCGATCGCATCTCTTATATATCCACGGGTGGCGGTGCGTTTCTGGAGTTCGTTGAAGGCAAGACGTTGCCTGCGGTAGCCATCCTCGAGGATAGAGCGGCAGGCTAAAGAGCTACCTCGTGACGGACCAGGGGCCGGTGATGGCCAGCGTCACATGGGCTTGCTGCACATTGACGAACAACGTCGACCCGTCCGGTGAGAAACAGACGCCCGCCAGTTCCGCGCCTTCCCAGGAGTTACCCGCGATACGATACTGAATGCCGTCCGGCCGAACGGCGACCATGCCACAGTAGCCCGGCGTATCTTCGCAAACGATGAGATCGCCCCACGGGCTGAGTGTCAGGTTGTCAGCGTTGCGCAACATGCTGTCTGACAGAGATTCTGCAATCAGGGCGAGCCTGGCCGGCGCCGCGGATTCCTCGTCGGTCCCTTCAGCGGGACTCGGGCGATAAACGAATATCTGGCCCATCCCGTCCGGGCCGCCAATGGTGGCTGTGAACGCGAAGTCCTGCCCGGAGCGGCAGATTCCCTCGCCCCGAGCGAAAATTGCCCCGCCTTGCTCCTGGGCGCGAAGCCGTAAATTGTTTTCGTTGGGATCGGGGTCGTCGAGGTCGACCCATTCGACATCGAGCCAGGCATGCGGCACGAGTGGCACGCCCTCCCAGTTCCGCGTGTCGAACATCGGTCTGTCTATGATCCTGAGCGCCTGCAGCCGACCGCCCTCATGCAGTTTGCCCGGTACGTTTGGTATGAACCGATAAAATGCGCTGTTCCACCGATCTTCGGTCAGGTACACGATACCGGTTTCCGGATCGACGGAAGCTGCCTCGTGCTCAAAACGACCCATCGCGGTCAGTGGTACCGGGTCTACCAGGCCGTCCGCGCTGGCTGGGACTTCGAAAATGTAGCCATGGCGTTTCTCACGATGTACTACACGACCGTACTCGAATCCGGGGCCGGGATTCGTAAACGTTTCCTCGCAACTCAGCCAGCTTCCCCACGGGGTCGGGCCGCCCGCACAATTGATTGCCGTGCCCGCCAGGCTCAGGTGCATGCCGAGGCGTTCCCCGGTGGACAGGTCGTAGTGGATCGTTGATGTGCCCCCGATGCCGGGTGTCGTGCGGTTGCCGAGGTCATAGATTTTTTCGGTATCCACCGATTCGAGGCGCTTGAGCGATTCACCGAAAGGACTGAATTCCTGTTGGCTCGCGCTCAGTTCGTGATTACAGATCAGTCTGACGGTGCCGTTGCCCGCGTCGAAAGCCGCCATGCCGTCCGGAAGCCCCGGCATACGCAGCCCGTCGTCCATCTCTTCACCCATACGGGCGATGACAGAGTAGGAAAAACCTTCCGGCAGATCGAGCAGACCCTGCGGGTCGGTGACCAGTGCCCCGAAGCCGGCTGAGGTCCCATCGTTCGCGAACACCGTGGTTGGTGTTGCGGCGGTGACGGCAAGCGTCTGCAGAAATCGTCGGCGGCTGATCATGTGGCGGCAGGGTCCTGACCCATTGAACGTTCGATATAGCATAGCGGTTTTACGTTCAGGTGACATCGGCGAAAGTACACACTGTGGGTCGGTTACGTGTGCAATAATCACGCCCATGAAACGCCGAACAAAGATAGTTGCCACGCTCGGGCCGTCGACCGACGATCCGGAAACGCTGTGCAGGATGATCGATGCCGGTCTTGATGTCGCACGGTTCAATTTTTCCCATGGCAACCAGGACGAGCAAAAAGCCCGGCTCGAGATGCTGCGGTCAGCGGCGGCGGAGCGCGGACAGTTCGTCGGCGTCATCGGCGATTTGCAGGGTCCCAAGATTCGGGTGCGTCAATTTCACAAGGCGAGTGTCACCCTCAAGAAAGATCACGATTTTTTCCTGGATCCGGAACTCGGTGACGCTGAGGGTACGAAGAAGGGTGTCGGCATTGCCTATGAAAATCTGCACAAGGACGTGGCGCCGGGCGATGCGCTCCTGCTCAACGACGGCCAGATCATACTGAGGGTCGTAAGGATTGACGGCGTTCGCGTCCATACCACCGTTGAAGTCGGCGGCGTCCTGTCGGATCACAAGGGCATCAACCGGCAGGGCGGCGGACTGTCTGCGGACGCACTGACCGATAAGGACCGGTCCGACATTCGTTTCGCTGCCGAGATGGACATGGACTACATCGCGGTGTCATTTATCCGCACCGCGGATGACGTTCGTGAGGCGCGCCGGCTCCTGGAGGAGGCGGGCGGCCGCGGCGGGATCATTGCCAAAATCGAGCGCGTAGAGGCGCTTGATCACATCGATGAGATCACCGACGTAGCAGACGCCATCATGGTGGCGAGGGGCGACCTCGGGGTCGAGATGGGTTATGCGGAGCTCACGGGTAAACAAAAGCACATCATCAAGCGCACTCGTTACTCGAACAAGATCGTCATTACGGCGACACAGATGATGGAATCAATGATCAATAACCCGATTCCGACGCGCGCCGAGGTGTCCGATGTCGCCAATGCCGTGATGGACGGTACTGACGCCGTCATGCTGTCGGCCGAAACCGCGGTCGGCAAGTATCCAGTTGAGGTTATCGATGCGATGGGCACTGTCTGCGTGGGCGCGGAGAAACACGTACTTGCACGTGGTCGCACATCGCATCGGCTCGATGATCGCTTTCGTGAGGTCGACGAGGCGATTGCCATGGCAGTCATGTACACCGCCAATCATCTGAACGTCAGTGCAATCATTGCCCTGACGGAGTCCGGTTCGACCGCTCTGTGGATGTCGCGTATCCGATCCGACATTCCTATTTATGCTTTCACGCCGTACGATAAAACGAGTCGCCGCGTAACGCTTTACCGCGGCGTTTATCCGGTGTCGTTCAAGATTCAAGAGTCGGATCTGAGGCTCCTGTATCGCGACATCTTCCAGACGCTCTTGTCCCACAACCTCGTTGAAGAAGGTGATCGCGTGATCTTCACGAAGGGTGACCTTGAGGGTGTCTCCGGCAGTACCAATTCCATGCAGATCGTCGAGGTCAACACCTCGATCTGAATTCAAAACCGATATGCCCAAAATGAAACAACGCTTATTGCGGTTAATCGCTGTCGTGGCGGCGCTGAGCGTCATCGCGATAGTCGTTGCCTATGCCATTCTGACCATGAGCCTTCCACAGCTGGATGGCGAGATCGTAACCAATGGTGTGTCTGCCGACGTCACCATCGAGCGCGACACGGCCGGAATACCTGTCATCACGGCGTCCAATCGGAACGACCTGGCCTATGGCACGGGATACGTCCACGCGCAGGACCGATACTTCCAGATGGACCTGACACGCCGTAATTCTGCCGGCGAGCTGGCGGCGCTCTTTGGTGCTGCCGCGTTGCCGACCGACAAGCGGCACCGCCTGCATCGTTTCCGTGCACGAGCGGTCGCCATCATCGATCAATTGCCGTCATCAGAGCGGGCCGTCGTTACCGCCTACACGAATGGGGTGAATGCGGGCCTTGCCGATCTCGGCGCGAAGCCCTTCGAGTACTTCCTCGTTGGCGCAGAACCGGAACCCTGGGTCGAAGCCGATACCTTGCTGGCTGTTTTCACGATGTATCTCCAGTTAAACGACGAGACGGCAGTACGGGACATTCGTCGCGGGCTCGCCAGGCAAACTTTACCGGACGAGGTCTATGCCTGGCTTTATCAACAGGGCACGAGCTGGGATGCACCGATACTCGGCGACCACTGGCAAACATTGCCCTATCCGGATGCCGAGACCTACAACCTCAATGGACGGGTTGCATCGATGGCATTCCATCCGGCCGATCTTGATGATCGTGGCTTGCTGCCCGGCAGCAATAACTGGGCGGTTGCAGGTGAATTGACGACATCCGGTGGTGCGATCGTCGCCAACGATATGCACCTTGGCATCACCACACCGAATGTCTGGTACCGCGTGCAACTGAAGACCAGCGATGCATCGCAACTCAATCTGTCCGGTGTCACCTTGCCAGGGACGCCGATCGTTCCAGCGGGGTCGAACGGGCACATCGCCTGGAGTAATACGAACAGTTATGGCGACTGGTCAGACGCCGTCATCGTGCGGCCGGGTCCGGAGGAGGGTACCTACCTGACGCCGGAGGGCCTGCAGCCATTTGCCGTGTTCGACGAAGTCATCGATATCAAGGGCGGCGATCCAGAGGTTATGCAGGTCAGGGAGACGATCTGGGGGCCGGTTCTCGAAGACGATCCGGATCCGGAACATACATTTGCGATCAGCTGGATCGCGCACATGACCCGGGATGTCACACTCCGTCACCTCAATATTGAGACGGCGAAGAATGTCGATACGGCCGTGCAAATTGCCAATACGATCGACATGCCGCCGCAGAATTTTGTCGTGGGTGATGCCGACGGCAATATCGGTTGGACGATCGCCGGCCAGATTCCCATCCGCGAAGGTTATGACCCGATGTTGCCCGGCGACTGGAGCAATGGCAGTGGCTGGACGGGTTGGGTGGCACCGGAGGACTATCCTCGGGTCGTCAATCCCGAGTCGGGACGTATCTGGACGGCCAATGCCCGGGTCGTCGATGGTGATGCGCTCAGCATAATCGGCGACGGTGGCTACGATCTCGGAGCCCGTGCGCAGCAAATTCGCGATGGCCTGTTTGCGATCGATCGCTTTTCACCGGAAGACATGCTGGCGATCCAGCTCGACGACAGGGCTGTTTTCCTCGAACGGTGGCGGGCGCTATTACTCAATGTATTGAGTGGCTCGTCGATTGACGGCGACCCTGCCCGTGCCAGGTATCGTGCCCTGGTCGAAGACTGGATTCCCCGGGCGTCGACGGAATCTGTGGGTTATCGCCTGGTGCGAAGCTTCCGGGTTGAAGTACGTAATCGTGTCTTCGCGATGCTGATGCAGCCGGTGCTCGAGCGTTACGGCGAGGATACCGAGCTGCGAATGAGCAACCAGATCGAGGGCGCACTCTGGGATCTCGTTCAGGACCAGCCGGATCACCTGCTGACCGATGACTACGAAAGCTGGAATGCGTTGTTCGTCAATGCAGTGGACACCAATATCGAGTTTTACCAGGACAGCTACGACGATGGCCTGGACAAGCGAACCTGGGGCGAGAGGAATACCGTGTCTATCCGTCATCCGCTGAGTCGCGCATTGCCATTCCTGTCAGGTTGGCTCGATATGCCCTCGGATCCGCTGCCCGGAGACACGAATCTTCCGCGCGCACAGGGCCCGACGTTCGGCGCGTCCGAGCGTTTTGCGGTGGCTCCGGGGGACGAACACAATGGCATATTGCATATGCCCGCAGGCCAGAGCGGACATCCGTTGTCCGACTACTACCATGTCGGGCATGACGACTGGGTAGAAGGCCGCGCGTCGCCTTTCCTGCCGGGTGAGGCGGTGCACAAGCTCGTCTTGAAGGCGGTGGACTGACGTCATAATCTGTCGTGCTTGTGCCAGCAGGTGTGAGCGCGGATACTTCCAACATCTCTGTCCAACTAACATTACCGCATGACCGACAAGAAATTCGAAGGCACCAGCTCATACATCGCGACCGACGACCTGATGATGGCCGTCAACGCTGCCGTGACGCTGGAGCGCCCGATACTGATCAAGGGTGAGCCCGGCACGGGCAAAACCCAACTCGCACTGGAGGTTGCCAGTTCGCTGAATCGTCCCCTGTTCGAGTGGCACATCAAGTCGACGACCAAGGCACAGCAAGGGCTTTACGACTACGACGCCGTCGCCCGCCTGCGCGATTCGCAGCTCGGTGACAACAAGGTCCATGACATCGCGAACTACATCGTCCGTGGCAAGATCTGGGAGGCGTTCGCGGCTGACGAACAACCGGTGCTGCTGATCGACGAGATCGACAAGGCAGACATCGAGTTTCCCAATGATCTGCTGCAGGAACTCGACCGGATGGAGTTCTATGTGTATGAGACCAAGGAACTGGTTCGTGCGAAGCATCGTCCCATCGTTGTCATCACGAGTAACAACGAGAAGGAGCTGCCTGACGCGTTTCTGCGTCGCTGCTTCTTCCACTTTATCAAGTTTCCCGACCAGGACACGATGACCAGGATCGTCAACGTGCATTTCCCGGAATTGAAGAAGGCCCTGTTGAAAGAGGCGCTGGACGCCTTCTACAAAGTGCGCGATGTGCGCGGCCTGAAAAAGAAACCGTCGACGTCCGAGCTTCTCGACTGGATCAAGTTGCTGGTCGCCGAAGACATTCCGCCGGAGGCGCTGCGTGCGGAGGATTCGCGCAAGGCAATTCCACCGTTGTATGGCGCTCTTTTGAAGAACGAACAGGACGTGCATCTGTTCGAGCAACTGGTCTTCCTCGATCGGCGTACCAACCCGCAGTAGTAAACGATGCTGACCGACTTCTTCTTCATGCTCAGGGAAGGCGGCATGAAGCCGTCCATCATCGAGTTGCTGACATTGCTGGAGGCGATGAAGAAGGGCGTGGCCGGACAAAGCGTTGACGATTTCTATTACCTGTCCCGTTCGTGCCTGGTGAAGGATGAGTCGAAGTTCGATCGTTTTGACCAGATTTTTGCCGCGCATTTTCACGGTATTGAATCCGCCTTCAAGGACCTGGTGGCTGAATTGCCGGAGGAGTGGCTGCGCAAGCAGGCGGAGCTGCACCTGTCCGAGGAGGAAATGGCGCATATCGAGTCCATGGGCGGATTCGATGCGCTGATGGAGGCGCTCAAGGAGCGACTTGAGGAACAGGAAGACCGCCACGAAGGCGGCAACCGCTGGATCGGTACAGCAGGTACGTCGCCTTTCGGCGCCAACGGCTTCAACCCGGAGGGTGTCAGGATCGGTCAGCAGGGTTCACGTCACCGTCGGGCCACAAAGGTCTGGGACCGGCGCGAGTATCGAAACCTGGACGATACGGTCGAGCTTGGCACGAGGAATATCAAGGTTGCATTGCGAAAGCTGCGCAGGTTTGCGCGTGAAGGCGCCGCGGACCAGCTCGATCTCGATGACACTATCGACAAGACGGCGCGGAATGCCGGGCTCCTGGATATCCGCATGGTTCCGGAGCGACACAACGCCATCAAGGTGCTGCTGTGTCTCGATATAGGCGGCTCGATGGACGACCACGTTCGAATCTGTGAGGAGCTATTCTCTGCCAGTCGCACCGAGTTCAAGCATCTCGAATATTTCTACTTTCACAACTTTATCTACGAAAGCCTCTGGAAAGACAATCGTCGCAGGCATGCCGAACGGATCCCCACCGGGGAAATCACGCACAAATACGGTCCCGACTACAAACTGATCTTCGTCGGCGACGCCACGATGAGCCCGTATGAGATCGTTTACGCGGGCGGCAGCGTCGAACACTGGAATGAAGAGCCGGGTGCTGTATGGATCAAGCGCCTGCTCAATGCTTATCCGAAAGCCATCTGGCTCAATCCGGAACCCGAAAAGCGTTGGGAATACACACCGTCAGTAAAGCTTACGCGCGAGCTCATGGATGACCGCATGTTCCCCCTGACCCTGTCCGGGCTGGACGACGGTATCAAGGCACTGCATTAATCCCGCGTCCGCGGTAAGAAATCTATTGCTCGCTTTGCAGCCGCTTCAGGTCGGCGAGCACGTCTTGCGAGTGCGTGTCCGGATCGACATCTTTGTAGTGTATGGCCACGTTGCCGTCAGGGTCGATCAGGAAGGTTTGTCGCTTCGCAACCGTGATGCCGAGGAATCGCCATTTGACGCCATAAGCTTCGGCCGTCATACCGGTCGTATCTGCGAGTAGCGGGAAGGGTAGTCCGTGCTTTTCGGAGAAAGCCTTGTGCGATTCCTGGTCGTCCATGCTCACGCCCAGGATCTGGCAGTCAGCGGCGTCGAACGCGAAGATGTTGTCACGGAACTCGCAGGCTTCGGTCGTGCATCCCGGCGTGTCATCCTTCGGATAGAAGTACAGGGCAACCCATTTGCCCCGGTAATCCTCGATAGCGTGTAATTCCCCGTCCTGGTCACGCAGTTCGAAGTCCGGGGCAGCCTCGCCGGCTGCCGGTTGTGTGGCCCACGCAGCCGGGACAGCCATCAGAAGCAGGCTAAATATCGTCAGAATGCGCTTTTTCATCGGCCACGCCTCAAAATTCTTGCGTGAATTGCCCGTGGACACCCTTAATGTCGTCCGTGCAATTGGCAGCAGTTGCGGGCGACCTATAATACGCCTACCTCATGAAAATTCACGCGGATAATGTAAAAACGGCGCTCGTACTTCCGGGCGGCGGTGCACGTGGCGCGTTCCAGGTCGGTGTGTTGAAAGCCATCGCGGAAATGTCGCCCCACGGCTGCGTGAACCCGTTCCCGGTCATCAGTGGCACGTCGGCCGGCGCAATCAACTCGGTGGTCCTGGCGAGCAAGGCGAGACGCTTCCGCGTGGCGGTCGCGGAGCTAGAGAAAGTCTGGGGCGGTTTCCACTGCGAGCACGTGTACCGCTCCGACTTCTGGACGATGCTGAAGAGCAGCTTGCACTGGTTTGCCGCGATCGTGCTGGGCGGCACGTTCGTCGGCACGCCAAAGTCACTTCTGGACAATTCCCCCTTGTGCTCCCTGTTGAGTCGTAATATCCGGTTTCCCCGCATCCAGACGGCGATCGATGAAGGCTACCTGCATGCTGTGGCGGTCACGGCTGCCGGGTATGCGGCTGCGCGGTCGACGTCATTCTTCCAGGCAGCGGACGGCGTATCGGCGTGGTCGCGTAAGCGGCGCATCGGTACGCGGCAGACGCTGAACCTGGATCACCTGATGGCCAGCATCGCCGTGCCGATGATTTTTCCGCCTGTTCAGATCAACGGCGAATACTTCGGCGATGGCGCCATGCGCCAGGCCACCCCCTTGAGTCCGGCGATCCATCTTGGTGCTGATCGAATCCTGGTCATTGGTGTGCGGGATGAAGCCGGACTGCCGTCGCCATCGACCGCTCAACCGCAGACAGTGCCCAGTTTCGCGCAGATAGCCGGCTATATGCTCGATACGCTGTTCCTGGACGGGCTGTACTCGGACCTGGAACGCATGACTCGAATCAACCAGCTCATCGATTCGATTCCGGAGGGCCAGCGATCCGGTTCGGCGGCCAGCATGCGACCGATAGACACGATGGTCGTCCTGCCGAGCCAGGACCTGCGGCAGATCGCCCACAAACATCTCGAACAGATGCCGAAACCGATACGCCTGCTGCTGCGGGGGCTTCGCGGAAAGGCGAAGAGCGAGGACCGACTACTGAGCTTCCTCCTGTTCGACCGTGCTTACACGCGAGACCTGATCAATCTGGGTTACCAGGATGCGATGGCGGTCAAGGACCAGTTGATGGATTTTGTGTGTGGGAGAAAAGTGCCACGACTGTTCGCGCCATCCTGGGTGAAGAAGGATCTAGGCGACTACGAAAAAGAAGTATGAACGGCTGCAGCGACAAGAGCATTACGCGAAGACGATTCATCACGCAGAGTGCGTCGGCGGGAATTGTCCTGTCAGGTGCAGCTCGAGCGGTGACCGATAGCAATGAAGAGGAATCAGGGGGATTTGTGAGCGAAAAGAGTCAGGCAATAATGGACCGGTACGATCTCAAGTACCCGATCTTCCAGGCTGCCCCTGGCGGAGAAGCACTGGCAGTGGCCGTTGCCAGCAGCGGGGCCATGGGTGCCGTGTCACTGTCCTGGGATACCCCGGAGCATGCTGCCAGGGTCATCACGAGGATGAACCAGGCAACCAGGCGCAACTACTATGCCAATTTTGTATTGCACTTCGAGCCGGCAATGCTCGACGCCGCACTGCAGGCGGGCTGCCCGATCGTGCAATTCTCCTGGGGTATCCCGAGCGAAGACATCGTCAACAAAATTCGCTCGGCCGGCGCGCAACTGGGAATACAGGTGTCGAGTCCTGACAATGCCGGTAAAGCCATGGAACGGGCGCCGGACTTCCTGATTTGCCAGGGTCTCGAGGCGGGCGGCCATGTGCAGGCAACATCGCCACTCGAAGACTCCGTGCAGGGCGTGCTGGATGCGGCGGGAGAGACGCCTGTGTTGCTCGCCGGCGGTATCTCGACTGGCAAGGACATCCGGGCGGCCGTCGATACCGGCGCGGCGGGCGCCGTGCTTGGGACGCGTTTTATGGCGACGCAGGAAAGCGATGCTCACGACGTCTATAAGCAATGCCTGCTGGACGCCGGTGAAGACAGCACGTCGTACTCGCTCTGCTTCAATCGGGACTGGAATGCGATGCACCGTGTTCTGAGGAACAGCACCTTGCGCAAGTGGGAAGCGGAAGGCTGCCCGGGCACGGGCAACAAGCCCGGTGAAGACGACGAGGTTGCCGATCACCCGGTGTTTGGTCCGGCGATGCGCTACGAGACCATTCCACCGATGCAGGGTCACGAAGGTGCGCTGGAAGAAATGGCAATGTATGCCGGTGAAGGCGTGGCGGCGGTCAACGACTTGCCGACCGCAGGCGAACTCATTGAGCGACTTTGGAACGAGTACCAGGGTACCTGATGCCGGGAGAGACTAAGGGTTAGTATCCGTCGCCGGCCGGCGGCCTGCTATCGATCATGATCTCGTCCAGTTTTCGCTGCGCGCGTTTCGAATCCAGCAAGTCCCGGCGCTCGAGCATTTCGCATTCGTCGCGAAGCATCTGATCGATGTCGATCGGGTAATGCCGGCATTCCTCCGGACGGTCGTGGTAGATGTCGCAGCTGTATCGTGAGCCATCATCGGAGCTGCGTAGCCAGGGGCAGCGCGGGAAGTATTCGCTCGTTTCGGGATCAACCCAGATGCGGTTGCCATCGACGTATCGAAAGATATCGGGCCGATAAATCTCCCACCAGTCAATCTCTTCCGCGGAAGCGGACAGGCCACCGTTACCGGCCTTCTCGCAACACTTACCGCAGGAATTGCAGTGCTTCATGAACCCAAACCAGGGGTGGAAAAGTGCACCCGATCCGTCTTAAGCACCGATAAGCAATTTGGTGATCGGTGCGGATTGATCTCCAGAAACATTACAAAAGAAACAACGCACCCAATCCGAGGAAGCTCATATACCCGATCACATCGGTGATCGTCGTCAGTACGACACCTCCGGCCAGCGCAGGGTCAATCCGCATGCGTTTCAGGACGATGGGTACCGAGAATCCGGCGAGTGCCGCAACGGACATGTTGATGATCATTGCACCGGCGATGACGGCGCCGATGCGCCAGTCGCCGAACCAGAGGTAGGTGAACAGGGCGACTACGGCGGACCATGCCAGCCCATTGAGCATACCGACCAGCAATTCCTTGCGAAGGATTCGCTGGGCGTTGTTGCGGTCGACCTGGCCGAGTGCCATGGCGCGCGTGATGACCACCAGTGACTGGCTGCCAGCCACGCCGCCCATGCTGGGCACGACCGGCATCAGGACGGCGAGCAGAACCACCTTGTCAAGCGTCGTCTGGAACAGATCGACGACAGACGCCGCGAGAAACGCCGTCGCGAGATTGATCCCCAGCCACAATGCACGGCGCTGGGTACTTTTAACCACTGGCGCGAACATGTCGTCTTCCTCGTCGAGGCCGGCGGCACCCATCAGCGCGTGTTCGGCCTCGTCACGAATCTCGTCGACGATATCGTCAATCGTGATACGACCAACCAGCCGGTTGTTGTCGTCGACAACCGGTGCGGATAGCAGATCCCGGTTCTCAAACTCCCAGACGACTTCTTCGGAAGGCGTATGCGCCGGAATGGGTTGGGTATCTGTCGACATTACTTCCGCGACGGTCTCATTCGGGTCGAGTGTCAGGAGGCGAGACAGGAACAAAGAGCCGAAGTATTCATTGTTGCGATTGACGACGTAGATGCTATCCGTACCGTCAGGAATATCGCCGCGAGCATGCAGGTAGCGGAGCACGACCTCGAGCGTGACATCCGGCCGTACCGTAATGATGTCGACGTTCATGAGGCCGCCGGCGCTTTCCTCGTCGTAGGACAGCACGTCCTGCAGACGCTCGCGCTCCTGCTGGTCGAGCGATCGCAGGACTTCACGGGTCAGGGCCTCGGGCAGGTCGGCGACGAGGTCGGCGAGATCGTCGAGTTCCATGCCATCGAGGGCGGCAACGACTTCATCCGTCCGCATGCTTTCGATGAGACCGTCGCGCACCTCGTCCGCCAGTTCGACAAGGATGTCGCCGCCGTTCTCCGGGTCAACCATTTCCCAGATCAGGGATCGTTCGGTTTGCGGCAGGGATTCAATCAGGCGCGCGACTTCGGACGGATGCAGACTGCCGATGAGCAACTGGGCAGAGCGTACGCGTCCCCCGCCGAGCCTTTCGCGCAGCAATGAGAGATTGGCCTGACTGTTCTCTCTCGCTTCCATGGATCCTGCCTCCGAACGTGCTGCAGTGTAGCGGTACTGAAGGGGTAATCACACCCGCAGGGCGGTGTCAGTCAGCCTTTACGCCGAGGGCAGCGAGCTCGTTATGGCGTTTGTGCACCGGATCGTGGATGTCGCCCAGCGCTGCGGCCAGTTTTTCGGCCATGCGTACGGAACGGTGCTGGCCGCCGGTACAGCCCAGTGCCACCGTCAGGTAGCTGCGATTCACGCTGACATATTCCGGAATCCAGCGCTTCAGAAACTCGAGAATATCGTTGTACATCTGCTCGTAGGCCGGCTGCCCGTCCAGGTATTCCGCGACCTCGGGATCCAGACCGTTTAGGCTCCGCAATTCCGCGTTCCAATAGGGGTTCGGCAGGCAACGCAGGTCGAAAACGAAGTCCGCATCGGCAGGAATACCGTGCTTGAAGCCGAACGACTCGAGCAGGATCGACAATTCATTGGTGCGGCGGCGATCTACACGGTTCTGGATGATGTCGGCCAGTTCATAAACGCTGGTACGCGAGGAATCAATAACGAGATCGGCAGCGTTGATCACCGGACCAAGGAGATCCCGCTCCTTTTCGATCGCCGCCCGGAGTTCGGATGCAACATTCGCCAGTGGATGTCGGCGCCGCGTTTCGCTGTAGCGTTTGAGTAATACGTCATCTTCCGCCTGCAGGAAGAGCAAATCTGTTGCGATGCCGGTCTTTTCGATTTCGCTGATCAGTTCAGGTAGTGCCTCGAGGTCCTCGGGACGGTTCCTGGCGTCCACACCGACCGCTATGCGCGTCACCACGGCATCGTTGGGTCGCCGGATCTCATCCAGCAATGACCGAAGGAGTCCGGCAGGCATATTGTCGATGCAGTAATAGCCCAGGTCTTCGAGAGCGTGCAGGGCAATCGTCTTTCCTGATCCGGACAGACCGCTGATGATGAGGAATCGATTTTCGTCGGCCACGAAGGACGCCCGTCAGCCGTGTTGCGCGCGTTGTAGATTCGACAAGGTGTCGACCTGGCCGGCAAGAATGGCATTGCAAAGATCGCTGCTGCTGGCCACCGAACGCAGCCGCGCGCAGAGCGCGCCGTCGCACAGCAGCCTGGACAGCGCGTCGATGTCGGACAGGTCCCCCTCACCGAGTTCTTCCGGCACCATCAATCCGAGAACAATGTCCACCGACTGGCCGTCCGGTGAGTCAAAGTCCACGGGCTCGGCCAGTTTCATTAATGCGCCGGCACTTTTCTTCAGACCCGCGACCCGGCAGTGCGGAAATGCGACGCCCCTGTCGAGGCAGGTACAGCCGAGCCGTTCGCGTTCGATCAGTTTGGCAAAAATTTCTTCGCTGGCGATGTCCGGATTGGACCGGGTCAGCAGTTCGCTCAGGATCTCCAGGCAGTGCTTCTTGCTGCGCGCCGATACGTTGCACAACACGCTGTCGGGTTTGATGAGATGCTCAAGGTTCATAGGAGGGGGTGTGCTGGCTGGAATTGAATGGCAGGTGTCCGCGGCAGTTTGCCGCCGACACCTGCCAAAAATCAATATCAGGCGTAAGTTCTTTTGTCGGAATCCCTTGCGTGGTGGTCGACAAGCTTCTCTTTATACTTTCTTACCTGCCGTTCCAGTTTGTCTGTGAGGCTATCGATGGCCGTGTACATATCCTCTTCTGTGGCATCGGCGTAAATCTTTGCGCCATTAACGTTAACTGTTGCCTCGGCTTTATGCCGGAGCTTTTCGACTGTCAGGATACAGTGCACATCCGAAACCAGGTCAAAGTGTCGTTCTATCTTGTCGAGTTTGGACCCGACATAATCTCGCATTGAATCAGTAATTTTGACATGGTGGCCGGTTATATCTAGCTGCATAACTTTCTCCTGTGGTGTAATTTCCGGGGTGCCGTGTACCGCTCTCATTCAGTCCGAACGGGCTGTCCCTTTCACTATTTATAAGTGTAATTTCCTCCATTTAAATGACTATTGGCTGATTTACCTACTTGGGTTTTCGAACCTTCCTTTCACTGGAGGAAGGAAGATTCATCGCCTCCCGATACTTCGCAACCGTGCGGCGCGCAACCGTTATGCCTTCCTCGGCAAGGAGATTGGCGATCTTGCTGTCGCTCAGTGGCTTGGCGGGATTCTCGGCGCCGATCATTTTGCGAATCTTGGCGCGAACCGAGGTGGATGATTGTTCTGCTCCATCAACCGTGGACAGGTGACTGGAGAAAAAGTACTTGAATTCGAATACGCCTCTTGGCGTATGCATGTACTTATTGGTCGTGACGCGTGAAATGGTCGATTCGTGCATACCAATCGATTCCGCTACGTCTCTTAATACTAGCGGCTTCATTGCCTCATCGCCATGTTCGAGAAACTCACGCTGGCGCGACACGATGCAGGTCGCGACCTTCATGAGCGTCTCGTTTCTGATCTCGAGGCTGCGCACGAGCCAGCGTGCTTCCTGGAGCTGGGTTCGCAGCACCGCATGGTCGCCGCTGCCCCTGAGTAAATCGGCGTATTGCTGGTTGACCGACAGTCGAGGAATGCCGGAGGCGCTTATCTCAACCTGCCAGCGTCCGTCCACCTTGCGCACAAACACGTCGGGGATGACATATTCGGCGGGCGCCGGGCTGACCGCCAGGCCGGGCTTCGGATTACAGCTCTTGACCAGCGCGAGCGCTTCCTCGAAGTCTTCTTCCGAGGTACGCAGCGAACGCCGGATCTCACCGTATTCCTGGCTTGCGATCAGAGCAAGATGGTCGGTGGCCATCTGTATTGCGAGTTCGACGCCAGGCGTCGTTTTCTCGAGCTGACGCAGTTGCAGGACGATGCACTCCGACAGCGATCGTGCGCCGACACCTACGGGATCGAGGCGTTGCACCTTCGCCAATGTCGCTTCGACCTCTTCGGGTCGCACATCGGTGTCATCGGCGATGAAATCCTGGATTTCGTCAAGCTCGACGGTTAGGTAGCCATCGTCATTGATGGCATCGACGATGGCTTCACCAATGACCGCTTCGCGCGGTGAAAAATCCTCGAGCTCAAGCTGCCAGAGCAGGTGCTCACGCAGGGTTTGCCCGCTCTCATCGGCGACATCGTAACTGGGCCGCCCCTCGCCATTCCAGCCGCCATCCTGGATACGCTCCATGGAGCGCGACTGCCAGTTGTCCTCCGCCCGGATGGTTTCGATTTCCGCCGTCGATTCTGCGCTGGTCTTGGGGACGTCCGGCAGGTCCTCCATTTCGAGCATGACGTTTTCTTCGAGTGCTTCCTGGATCTGCGCAGACAGGTCGAGGACGGGCAATTGCAACAGGCGAATGGCCTGCTGGAGCTGCGGCGTCATCGTCAGCGACTGGCCGATCTTCAGTTGCAGGGAGGGTTTCAGCATGCTGTTCGCAATCTAGTGCCCGGCGAGTTTCTTGCACCAAATGTAACACTGGTCGATGCCATTCTGTCTCAGAGTTTGAACTCCTGTCCGAGATACACTTCGCGAACATGCTGATTTTCGAGAATATCGTCAGGAGAACCCGACGCAATCAGGCTTCCATCACTCAGTATATAGGCCCGGGAGCAGATTCCGAGGGTTTCCCGTACATTGTGGTCAGTAATGAGCACGCCAATGCCGCGGTCCGACAAGTGCCTGATAATTCTTTGAATATCGAGTACTGAAATCGGGTCGACACCGGCGAAAGGCTCGTCGAGCAGGACAAACTGTGGATTCGCAGCCAGTGCCCTGGCGATCTCGACGCGACGGCGTTCGCCACCCGATAAACTGATACCGAGATTCGTTCTCACGTGGCCCACGTGCAGTTCATCCAGCAACTGATCGAGTTCCTGTTCGCGACCTGCTTGATCCAGGTCTTCGCGGTTCTCGAGGATCGCGAGAATGTTCTGCTCGACGGTCAGTTTCCTGAAGATTGACGCTTCCTGCGGCAGGTAGCCGAGGCCAAGTCCGGCCCGCTTGTGCATGGGTTGCGCCGTGAGGTCGAGGCCGTCGAGGAGAATCCGCCCCCGATCGCAGGCGATGAGTCCGACGATCATGTAGAAGGCTGTCGTCTTGCCGGCGCCATTCGGGCCGAGCAGGCCGACGACTTCGCCACTCGTTATCTCGAGGGAAATGCCTTTGACGACTTCACGAAACTTGTAGCGTTTGGAAATATCCTGAACGCTGAGGATACTCATTCGCCAGGCTCTCCCGTTTCCGGCTCGGGGTCCGGCGCCGGTACGTCGTCGTTCTCGCCCGTGGCTTCGTTGAGCGCGTCCTCTGCGAGTTCATCGAGTGCACCGGGCGTATAGGTAATGCGCACCTTGGGATCGCCGGCACCGCTCGACGAGGCATTGATGCGCTGTTCCCGGATGTTATAGACGAGGTAGCTGGAGGAGATCTGGTTGCCACTTTCCATAATCGTCGCCTGACCCGAAAACTCGATCACGCCGGAATCGAAGTCATAAACGAGTTGACCCGCCTCCGCATAGGTTCGTTTGTCGCTGCCCGGGCGGCGCATCTCGAAGGTGGCGGGCGAGCCCGAAATAGTCGCCGTCTTTAACCGGTAACCTGAAAACCGCATGTCCGCGATTTCGCTTTCGATGCGGCCGTTTTCGACATCGATGACGACGTTGCCTTCGAAATGCCAGGTGCTGTCCTCGAAATCCATCTGGCTGGCGAAGCCTTCGTCGGCAGATATGCCGAGTCGACCTTGCGTCAGTCGCAGACCGCGGAACATCACCATCGAACTTTTGCCGTCGTAAGCCGTGGAATCGGCGTCGAGAGATACCGGTAAACGAAGGTCATTCGTCTGGGCGAAAGCCGGCGAACTGGAATCGAGGAACAGGCAGCCGGTCAGCACGATTAGACGCGCGGGGAGAAACCTGATGATGTAACGGGACCACTGCATTTCAGGGTACGAATTTTCCGCTGACGTTGGTTCTGAGTTCGAGCCTGTTTTCCTTGAGCCATGCTAGCATGCCGGTTCCGGTGAGACTGCGCGAGCCAATCCTTAACTGCACCCGCTCGTCGGTCTCGGCTTTATAGGATTTCGGATCGATATCCAGAACGTTGGACCGGATCTCGGTGACCTGACCGGAGAAGCCTTCATTGCTCACCGCGATAACGTGCCCGCTGAGCCGCAGCATATCCTGCGCATCGTTGATCGTTGCGAAGTCGGCGTTGATTATCCAGGGCACATTGGCGCCGGTCGAATAGCGAACGCGGACATTCTGCATTTCGATATCGCGATTTTCCTGTTGTTCCGCGTACTCGGCCTCGATCTCGTAAAGCAACAGGCCTTCCCGGTCCGTTCCGAGAATTCGCGCAGAACGCAAATAAAAACTATCCGCGCCGGTTTCGCTGATCACAGGTGTGATCTCGGGGCCCGAGAAAGTTTGCGCGAGATACCAGCTGCCAAAGGCAGCGGTTGCCAGTACGACGATCGTTGCGATGAAACGGGCGTCCAAGAATCAATCCCGCCCGGTGTTTACTTGCAAAATGCTGTCGCAGATCTCACGCACGGCACCTGCACCGCCTGCGGCGAAGGTCGTGGTATCGCATACGGATTTTACCTCGCCAACCGCATTGGCGACGGCGATGGCGTACCCCGCGTGCTGCAGTAATGCGATGTCGGGCACGTCGTCGCCGACATAGGCGGTGGCAGCCCGATCGATACCAAGCTCGGCCAGGACACCATCGAAGGCTGCCACTTTGTCCTTGCAACCCTGAATGACGTAATTGACACTGAGCTCGGCCATCCGGTGTTCGACCGCCGCAGATTGCCGGCCGCTGATAATGACAACTACGATGCCAGCGTCGAGAAGTCGCCGGATGCCATAGCCGTCCTGCGTCGAAAAGGCCTTGCTTTCGACGCCATCGTCGGACAAATAGAAACGCCCGTCAGTGAAGACGCCGTCGACGTCAAACCCGACCAGTTTCAGGTCTGACGGATAGCTGCTTCCCGAAGCCGAGCTCACATGACACCTGCACGGAAGAGGTCGTGGATATTCAGTGCGCCGACCAGCCGGCCGTCGGCATCCGCCACGAGCAACCCGGTGATCTTGTTTTCTTCAAGTACGTGCACGGCCTCGGCAGCCATAATGTCCGGGTCGATCGTGATGCAGCCTTCATGCATAACTTCACTCATCATTATCTTATGGACATTGATTCCCTTGTCGAGTGCCCGGCGCAAGTCGCCATCGGTAAAGACACCGAGGATTTTGCTTGCATCATCCACGACGGCAGTCATACCCAGTCCCTTCTGCGACATTTCCAGCAGCCCGTCTGTGACATTCACGTCAGGGCCGACCGACGGCACCGCATCACCTTTGTGCATTACATCATCGACACGAAGGAGTAATTTTTTGCCGAGGCTGCCGCTGGGATGGGACAGTGCGAAGTCCTCGGCTGTAAAGCCGCGACTCTCGAGCAAGGCGACTGCGAGTGCATCACCCATGGCGAGCGTTGCCGTGGTGCTGGCCGTCGGTGCGAGATTCAGGGGACAGGCTTCCTCGCTGACGCTGACATCCAGGTGGACGTCCGCAGTGGACGCCAGCGTCGATCCCGGCTTGCCGGTCATTGATATCAGTTTCGCGCCCATCCGTTTGACGAGCGGCAGGATCGTGACCACCTCATCCGTTTCGCCGGAATAACTCACGGCCAGCAGCAGGTCGTGCTGTGTGAACATGCCGAGGTCGCCGTGACTCGCCTCGGCAGGATGCATAAAGAACGAGGGCGTGCCTGTACTGGCAAGGGTGGCGGCAATCTTGCCGCCTATGTGCCCGGATTTGCCCATGCCGGTGACTACCACGCGGCCCTTGATGCCGAGGCACAGCGCGCAGGCGGCGGCAAAACTGTCATCGAGGCGCGGAATCAGTTCGCTGACCGCCCTCGACTCGATTTCGAGGACTTTCGCAGCCAGTGCCGCGAGCGATTTGGGAGAAGGAATGGTCAAGAACGGGCCTCCATCCTGTTTACTCGGTCAGACCGGGATTCTAACGTTTTGTGAGACAACATAGGTGGTGAATGCAGTATATGCCGTCACCAGCACAAATCCTTCGAATCGACTGATTGTGCCACGACCGCCGTATTCATAGGTCATGGCGAACAGAATGAGTGTAAACGCCACCATGACGAAGATATGGGTCGAGAGGACCGAGGGTGGCAGTACGGCCGGCTGGATTGCGGCGGCAACGCCAATGACCGCAAGCAGATTGAATATGTTCGAGCCGACAATATTGCCGATTGCCAGTCCGTACTCGCCGCGGATCACGCTGACGAGCGAAACCGCGAGTTCGGGCAGACTGGTGGCCAGCGCGACCAGCGTAATGCCGATGACGATCTCGGATACACCGACCGCCCGCGCAATCTCGATGGCGCCATTGACCAGTAACTCCGCGCCAAAAAGCAGCGTGCAGATGCCGATCAGGAGCCAGCTGACTGCGACCCGGGACTTCATGTCCTTCGGGATCTCGGCATCGAAATCAGCCTGCAGCGGATCCGATGCCGAAGAACGCAGACCGAGACGGACGAGCCAGATAATCACGACCACGAGGCTGATCAACAGGCCGAATCCGTCCAAACGGGTCAGCGTCGAATCGAGAAACAGGGCGACGGTCAACAATGAGACGGCGAGCAGGGCCGGCATTTCCTGACGCAGCGTGGCGGATTTGAGTTCGATCGGACGGAACAGCGCGACCGCGCCCAGCACAAGGCCGATATTCGCAATATTGGAACCGATCGCGTTGCCAATCGCGAGGTCGGACTCACCACGCAGTGCCGCAACGACGGACACAAGTATCTCTGGCGCCGACGTCGCGAAGGCGACGATCGTCAGTCCGATCATCAACGGCGCAATGCCGAAGTTCCTGGCGAGCGCCGAGGAACCGTGTACGAAGCGATCTGCCCCCCAGACCAGGAGCACGAGACCGACAGTGACTTCAGCGATATTGCCCAGCATAGGTAACCAATAATGGCCTTTATTCCGGGATTCGCCGTTTTGTTATTGCAGCGATCTGATCGTTCATCCGGGACAGGGCGTCAGATAATACACAATAGGAATGGCGTCCGTTTTGCTACACTGCGCGCCTTTCCGCACAAAGGGCTGCACTTTTTAGTTATGGAACCGCAAGAAATCAAGACCCTGATCGAAAATGGGTTCGACGACGCAACTGTTGAGGTCTTCAGCGAGGACAATACGCACTACGCAGCACTGGTGGTTTCCAGTGAATTTGAAGGCAAGCGCGCGATTGCCAGGCACCAGTTGATCTACCAGTGCCTGGGCAGTCTGATGGGCAATGAGATTCACGCGATGTCTATCCGCGCCCATACGCCGGAGGAATGGGCCGAGCTGAAGGATCCGGAAGCCGGCTAGTTTAATGGATCGCTTGCTCATCAAGGGTGGTACGCCGCTGGCCGGCAAGCTCGATGTGTCCGGCGCCAAAAACGCGGCGCTCCCCATCCTCGCCGGCACCTTGCTGTCGCCGGAGCTCGTTATTGTCAGGAACGTGCCGCAACTCAAGGACGTTGCAACGACGATAACGCTGCTGCAAAGCATGGGTGTCGAGGTCACGTTTGATGAGAAGTTGAGCGTCGAGGTCAACGCGGCCGACGTGCGCGCGCGGCGGGCACCCTACGAACTGGTCAAGACGATGCGTGCGTCGATCCTCGTGCTCGGTCCGCTGGTTGCCCGATTCGGTGAAGCGGACGTGTCGTTACCAGGCGGCTGCGCAATCGGGGCACGGCCGGTCAACCTGCACGTGCAGGGACTGCAGGCGATGGGTGCCGATGTCGATGTCGAAAATGGCTACATTCGTGTGCGGGCCGATCGACTGGCGGGCGCACATATCGTCTTCGATACGGTGACGGTGACGGGCACTGAGAACCTGATGATGGCAGCGACACTGGCCGACGGGGAGACCATTCTCGAAAATGCTGCCAGGGAGCCCGAAGTGAACGATGTCGCCGATTTTCTGAATTCAATGGGCGCCAGGATCGAAGGTGCAGGCACCAGCACAATTCGCATTGAAGGTGTCGAAGCACTGCACGGGACGGACCACACGGTTTTACCGGACAGGATTGAAGCCGGCACCTACCTGGTTGCTGCGGCGATGACCGGTGGCAAGCTACGCCTGAATAACGTTGTGCCGGCCCACCTCGAAGCCGTTATCGTCAAGCTGCGGGAGGCGGGGGCAATCATTGAGACAGGTGACGACTGGATTGAGCTTGACATGCAGGGCCGTCGACCGGCCGGCGTCGACATCCGGACCACACCCTATCCCGGCTTTCCGACCGATATGCAGGCGCAGTTCTGTGCGATGAATGCCATGGCCGAAGGTGTGGGCACTATCACCGAAACCATTTTTGAGAACCGCTTTCAGCACGTGCTCGAATTGCAACGCATGGGCGCCGACATCCAGATCGAAGGTAACACGGCTGTTTGCCGCGGCGTCGACCGGCTGACCGCAGCGCCGGTTATGGCGACAGATCTTCGGGCTTCGGCGGGGCTGGTGTTGGCGGGCCTGGCCGCCGACGGAGAAACGCTCGTCGATCGCATCTATCACGTGGACCGCGGTTACGAACGTATCGAGGAAAAGCTGCGCCAGCTCGGGGCGGATATCCGGCGGGTGCCGGGCTAGGGCAGCGGCTGCGGGCGCCGTTCGGCAGCTGTCAACTCGGTGCGAAATGGCTGCGAGTTGCGCAGCCCCTCAATTTCCACGGTGTCACCCGGGTTGAGCCTGGCGACGATCAACAGCGCCTGCCGACGAGTGCGGATTTGTTCGCCGTTGATGGACAGAATGATGTCGTCACGACGCAGACCGACGCTCTCCGCAGGGCTGCCTTCCGTGACGCCGGTCAGCACAATACCCACATTGGGATTCAGGCCGAGGCTGGTGGCTTTGGTGCTGCTTAATTCCTCCGGCACAAACCCCACATAACCACGGATCACGCGCCCGTTTTGCTTGATTTCCTCGACGACGCCGCGCACGAGATCGACGGGGATCGCGAAGCCGATGCCATCGGTACTTATGTTTTGTGCCAGTATCGCCGTGTTGATGCCGACCAGTTGCCCGTTGGTATTGATGAGTGCGCCGCCTGAATTGCCCTCATTAATCGCGGCATCCGTCTGGATAAAATTCTCGAAGGTGGCGACGCTGTCCGTGACTCGACCGGTTGCGCTGACGATGCCCTGGGTCACGGACTTTGGCAGTCCATACGGGTTGCCGATGGCGAGGACCACGTCGCCGATGCGAATCTGGTCAGAGCGGCCGAGAGGAATGGCCGGCAACGGCCCCAGGTCGACCTTGAGCAGCGCGAGATCGGTTTCCTCATCGACGCCGATGATCTTCGGAATGGCCAATTGTCCGTCGGCGAGCTGTAGTCGAATATCGGCGGCCCGGAAAACGACATGGTAATTGGTGACCAGGTAGCCTTCTTCATCAATAATGACGGCCGAGCCGACTCCGGCGTTGACCCGGAAACGGCCGGCCTGGGCATTTTCAGCGCCATCGGACACCAGCCGGCGGGTGTAGACATTGGCGACGGAGGGCGCGGCGATATCCACGGCATCGGCATAGCTCACGTGTTGCCCCGCGACCCCTGCGCTGCCATTGCCGATGGCCGGGAGGAGCTGTGGCCGGACCAGTACGACCACGAAGGCAGCCGCCAGTCCGACGATGATCGACTGGAGCAGGAAAATCAGGATGGGTTTGAGGCGTGCCATGTCGATTTTGTCGCTTTGATCCGATTAGGTATTTGTACCGATACAGGCCTCTTAAGCGCCTTGATCTCTAGCCAATTTTCAATGGCCCTGTGTATAATGCGCGACTGATTCCGCACCCAGTCCCGCGCCCACCGTCATCCTGTCGGTACAACGAGTCTGGAAGCAAATCTACCAGTTTTCGAACAAAGCGATAAACCGTCTGCGTGAGAGTCGTGTCAAATCGTTGCAGGAAGAGTTTGAGTTGATCAAAACCATGGGAGAAACGGAAATCGAGACTGGATTTCACCTCCCGAGTCCCACCCGGATTTTGAGCATCATTCAGACTATTTCAGGCAATTGAGGACGATAGACGCGTGCCGGATGGTGTATAGGAGTGCTACATGACTGATGACGTAGATCAGATCGATCGCAAGAGGCGTCATTTCCTGACCGTTGCAACCCTGGTGACCGGCGGTGCCGGCATGGCGGCGGCGGCGATTCCTTTTCTATCCTCGCTGAAGCCGAGTGCCCGCGCTCAGGCGCTGGGTGCACCGGTCGAGGTTGCGGTCGGCTCCCTCGAGCCGGGTGAAATGGTTCGCGTCATGTGGCGCGGACGTCTTGTTTTCGTGCTGCGGCGCGACGAAGAAATGCTGTCTCGACTGAACAGCGTCACCGAGTTTCTCGACGATCCGGATTCGCAAAACCCGGAGCAGCAGCCCGAGTATGCGGTGAATGAGCATCGCTCGATCAATCCCGAGTTTCTCGTGATCGAAGGAAGCTGTACGCATCTTGGTTGCGCACCGCTGGCGGAGTTCCAGGTCGGTCCGGCCGACGACTGGCATGGTGGCTTCTTCTGTCCCTGCCACGGGTCGCGATTCGATCTCTCGGGTCGCGTCTACAAGAGTGTGCCTGCGCCAACCAACATGCGCGTGCCGCCTTACCGGTTCATCCGTGAGGACGTGATCATGATTGGCGTGGAAACGGGAGCGGCGTAATGGCTCGAATAGAATCTGAAGTCGGTACCCGTACGAACGCATTCATGAAATGGATTGATGATCGTTTTCCGTTTACGGAGACGATGAAGTACCACATTACCGAGTACTACGCGTCCAAGAACTTCAACTGGTGGTACATCTTTGGCGTACTGTCGATGGTTGTCCTGGTCATACAGTTGCTGACTGGCATCTTCCTGACGATGAATTACAAGCCGTCGGCGGCCGATGCATTTGCCTCAGTCGAATACATCATGCGCGATGTGGAGTGGGGCTGGCTCATTCGCTACATGCATTCCACTGGTGCGTCATTCTTTTTTATCGCCGTCTACCTGCACATGTTCCGTGCGATGCTGTATGGCTCCTATAAGAAGCCTCGCGAACTGATCTGGCTGATCGGCATGCTGATCTTCTTCGTGCTGATGGCGGAAGGCTTCGCTGGCTACCTGCTGCCCTGGGGTCAGATGTCCTACTGGGGCGCACAGGTCATTATCTCGCTCTTCGGCGCTATCCCGTTTGTGGGTGAGGCGCTGGTTGAGTGGATTCGTGGCGACTACGCGATTTCAGATATCACGCTGAACCGCTTCTTTGCCTTCCACGTAATCCTGTTGCCGCTGATCCTCGTTGCACTGGTGTTCCTGCACATCGTGGCACTGCATCATGTGGGTTCGAATAATCCCGATGGAATCGAGATCAAGGAAAACAAGGGACCGGATGGTGTGCCGCTCGACGGCATTGC
>CAZVWF010000028.1:0-30003 GCA_964630795.1 uncultured Woeseia sp.
GCAAAGACCATCACGATACCCACGATCAACACCGTGACACCCGCGATCGTCACGACGATTCTGCGGGCGACCTTGTAGGTTAGCCGGATCGGGTCCATCAGGCGGCTGACTCCTGCCAGCGTATTGCGTTCGCCGAAGGATACCGGTTTCCTATGAATTTTCGGAGGCTTATCGTAGCCTTGTCATCATGACCAACGGATATCGAAACACGTTCTTGCTGTCGCTGCCCGTCGCAGTACTGTCACTTGCAGTAACCGCGTCAGCCGGCGAACTGCGCCTGTCGGCCAGTACACCGGAGGTCAATGTTTCGACCCGGCCGGCCGGCAGAAATTTCATGCGCTTACCGTCATTACGCTACGAGTTTGTCGTCGAAAGCCGGTGCCCGGAAGGCCTGTCACCCGAAACGCTCAGCTTAAGTATTGCGGATACGCGGGTGACAAAAAATCAGGAAGATATCCAATCGACGGCGACGTCATTGAGTGTCAATGTACCCGCCTCGCAGATCGGCCCGGTTGCCGTCGAACAATTCTGTACGGCGGAATCCATCGAACAGGAGGGCAGACTATCTCTGCGCCTGCCGTCTGTTTTGTCTGCCCAGTCCTCTTTGTTGTGTGTCGGTGATAAAGGCAACGACATGACCTATGCGTCGGCGTCGCTCGACATCGTACTGCAGTGTGAGGACCCAGAAGAAGCAGAGGATGGGCCGTCTCCTCGCCGCTAGTACTGGTGTTGGTCGGGTCGGCGAAAGCGTGACCCGCGCCTTCATTGATTTCGATCTCGTCGTTCTTTTCAAGTACCTGGAGACAGGTCTTTTTCTCCCTGTCGTCGACCGCATTCGTGCTGCAAACGCTGACGGAGCAAAAGTAATTGACGACATGACGAAGAAAAGATGATCCAGACCGCGAGGGAGACTGCACGTGAACCCGAACTCCTTTTCAACAGCAGCCTCAGACACAGAACCTGAGACCGGAACGCGGTACTATTAATTCATGCCAGTGATGCCACAAAGCAAGAGTCCCGACGGCCTTGAATTCAGACCGCGCAGAAAGTCCTTCGACATCGAAGAGGCGCTCGCCGGTGAGTGGCACGGCGGAAACCGCTTCGTGACAGCCTGGTTCAACGCAATGTCGCTCTTGTTTCCGCTGGGCGAGAAATTCTTTATTGACAGTGTCGTCCATTTCGAGAACGAAATTGACGATCCCCGGCTTGCCGCCGAGATCGCTGCGTTTCGTGCGCAGGAATCGACGCACCGGGTTCAGCATCAGCATTACAACGAACGGCTGTGCGAGTTACGCGGCTACAGTCTCGAACGTTTTGAAAAATACGAACGCGAGAGAATGGCATGGGCGTACCGGAAGTTTTCAGCACGACGCCGGCTCGCGGGTACGGTCGCGAACGAGCACCTCACCGCCATCATGGCGCACGACATGTTGACGAATGACGATGTCCTTGACGGTGCCAATCCGGCGATTGCCGAACTCTGGCGCTGGCACGGCGTCGAGGAAACCGAACACAAGGCAGTTGCATTCGATGTGTTTCTGGCTGTCGGTGGTACAACGGCGGAACGCCGGCAGGCGCTCCTGATGAATACGTTCTTTTTCTTCAAGGATACGCTCCGAAACCTGGCCATCATGTTGCAACATGAAGGCAAGCTCTGGAGCCTGCGGGAATGGGCGAGCGGTTTCAGGTACCTGTTAATCAAACCCGGCATCCTGCGCCGCGTCGCTGGCTCGTGGTTTCAGTTTTTCAAGAAAGACTTCCATCCGTGGCAACACGACAATCGTGACCTCATCGCCGCCTGGGAGCGCGAACAGAACATCGCGACCGACGCGTCTACCCCAGCGGCCCGCTAGTTCGTTTCGAAGCAATACGTTAACATTCATTCGACATCCGCCAGGATGCCGCGGGCAAGTCAACTTCATCAGCAATAGACGAAGCCAGCGTGAATGCGGTAACAATTAACAAAGCCATCGTCTTCGGGTTAGTCCGCGTACCCGGCAAAAACGTCCTTGCCAGCCTCGCATCGATCCCGCTGACTCGTTAGCCAGCAGATTTCCAATGCCTGAATGTCCGGGCTGGCGCTTCCGGACCTCCTATCGTGCGAATTGATTCCCGCCGGCAATGTAAGAAAGTTTGACCATGACTTGCGAAAACGCACAACAAGACCTTTCCGCGCTGCAACGAGCCCGTCGGTTCTTCAGCGAGGCGATCAGCGACAACGAAACTGACTTCACGTCCGGTCCGATCAATCGTGCACTGGGCTTGCTCGCGATTCCGATGATGCTGGAGATGGCGATGGAGGCGGTGTTTGCCGTTGTGGACATTGCCTTTGTCTCCAGGCTGGGCACGAATGCGATCGCGGCGGTGGGACTGACCGAGGCGCTGATCACGGTGCTGTATTCGCTGGCCATCGGACTCGGCATGGGTGTTACAGCGATGATCTCCCGACGCGTCGGCGCGGGCGACCCCATTGCGGCAGCCTACGTTATGGGCCAGGCCATCTGGGTCGGCGTCGTGGTTTCGATGATCATCGGCTCGCTGGGCGTCATCTATGCGGCGGACCTGCTGCGGATGATGGGTGCCAGTGCGGACGTGGTTGATGAAGGCAAGGGATTCACGGCGATGTTGCTCGGCGGCAATGCCAGCATCCTCTTTTTGTTCCTGTTGAATGCCGGATTCCGTGGCGCCGGCGACGCGCCGGTTGCGTTGCGCTCGCTCACCCTGGCTAACGGACTGAACATCCTGCTCGATCCATGTTTTATCTTCGGTCTTGGCCCTTTTCCGGAAATGGGCGTAACCGGCGCTGCGGTTGCAACCACCATCGGTCGCGGCGTCGGCGTGCTCTATCTCTTCTGGTACCTGTTTGCCGGACGCGGTCGCTTGCGTTTCCAGCTTCAGAACCTGGCGATCGTGCCGGATCTGATCGTGCGTATGATTCGCATATCGGCAGGCGGCATCGCGCAGTTCCTGATTGCAACGTCCAGCTGGATAGCCATCATTCGGGTCGTTGCCTTGTACGGTAGCGCGCCGATAGCGGCGTACACAATTGCCATACGCCTCATCGAATTCGTGTTCCTGCCCGCTTGGGGGTTGGGTAATGCGGCGGCGACACTCGTCGGTCAAAACCTCGGTGCGGCGCGTCCCGATCGCGCGGAGCAATCCGTGTGGATTGCGTCACGCTACAACACGATCTTCATGACCGTCCTGGGACTTGTTTTCATCATCTTCGCCCCTCAGATTGTCGGCCTGTTCACCACCGATGAGGAAATTCTTCGCTACGGCATCAACTGCCTGCGAATTATGGGTCTTGGCTACCCGATGTATGCGGTCGGCATGATCATTATCCAGGCACTTAACGGGGCAGGTGACACGAGAACACCGTCGTTCCTGAATTTTCTCGTTTTCTGGTTATTGCAGATACCGCTGGCCTACTGGCTGGCGACATCCGTGGGCATGGGTCCGAATGGTGTTTTTACGGCGATCGTGGTATCAGAATCTGCGTTGACGATCCTGGCTGTGCTGGTGTTCCGGCGCGGAAAGTGGCGCACGCAGGAAGTTTGATTGAGGCATTGGCAGGGATGAGCAATTCTTCCAAAGGAGAGGGCCGGCACCGCGACGTTCCCTTGATCGATATTCACAACGCTACGATTTATCGCGGCGATACGCAGGTGTTCGATGGTCTGAGTCTGCGCATCGGGCAACATGAGCCGGCGGTCATCCTCGGCCCAAACGGGTCGGGCAAGACGACGCTGCTCAAGGTCATTACGCGCGAACTATATCCGGTGCACGCTAATGACGCCTTCGTTCGCATCCTGGGCCGGGAAACCTGGAATGTCTGGGAACTGCGGTCGCATATCGGCGTGGTATCCCACGATCTGCAAGCACGCTACCGCCCGGATGCCAGTGGCCTGGACGTCGTCGTGTCGGGCTACCTGTCCAGTATTGGCGTCCACGGCACGCTGGCCGGACGAATCACAACGGCACAGGTCGACCGGGCACGAGCCATCATGTCGGAGTTGGGCGTAGGATCGATGGCGAATACAAAATTGCACCACATGTCCACAGGACAGCAACGGCGATGCCTTTTGGCACGCGCCCTGGTACATGACCCGGACACGCTGATCCTGGATGAGCCAACTGCCGGCCTCGACATCACGGCGAGTTTTGATTACCTCTCCAGGATTCGGTCGCTCGCCACCGCCGGGCGCAATATCGTGCTGGTGACGCATCTGCTGAACGAAATTCCACCGGATATCGACCGGATCATCCTGCTGCGGGCCGGCAAGATCGTTGCCGACGGACCGAAGTCCGCTGTGCTGACCGAGGAAAACCTGCGTCTGGCGTATGACACGGACATTCGCATCGCTAAGGTCGACGGCTATTACCTCGCCTACCCGCCGGACGGCGCCCACGAGATTGCGGAGTAAGCGACCCGTTCACAGTATCCGGTCGTGGACACCATTTTGTGCAGAAAACGTGACGAACGACGGCCGACCCCGGTGGACCAAGGTCGACGGTATCCATCGATGCAAATTCCTGAATCGACTGATTCCAAACGAAGGATGCAAGTGCGCACCCAGCGAGCTTGCGTCCAGTCTTCCAGTCTCAACTCAGCTTTTCCTGATTCATAGCCTCGCCACTGGATCCGGTTGCCCGGTCCTCCGTTATACTTGTCTACGTAATGGCGAAGCTGCGCGCCTTTCTGAGTCAAACGATTTCGACCGAACAACTCTTTCGGTGGGTTCGTAATGCCGTCCTCGTTCTCGGCGGCGTCGCACTGTTCCTGTCTCTTTTACTGTGGCGAATGTGGCAGATCCGCGGCTCGCTTGCAGACATCGGCTGGCCCTATTCCCTCGTCGCGACGGAGCCTGGTGAAGCTGTAACTGCCACGTGGCTGGGAACGACGACGCTGTTGTTTGACGATGGTGAAACCCAGATCCTGATCGATGGTGCGTTTACGCGGTTGAGCCCGCTCGATGCACTGGGTTTGCGACGCGTGAAATCCGATGCCGCCACGATCAACTATGCGATGTCCACGTTCGGAATCACCAGGCTGGCCGCGATCGTGCCGGTCCACTCACATTTCGACCACGCGATGGATGTCGGGCATGTCGCGAATCGGTCGAGCGCCGTCGTACTGGGGTCCGAGTCGACGGCCAATATCGTGCGTGGTGCTGACGTGCCGGTCGACCAGTACCAGATACTCGCAGATGGCGAGACGAGGCAATTCGGCGAATTCACGATCAAGCTGATTGCCTCCGTGCATGCACCCATCGGCTGGGATGGACAGGAAGTATTCCCGGGCATCATCGAACGGCCGCTGCGGCAGCCCGTCAAAATCTCTGAATATCGAACAGGCGTCGCATGGTCGATCGTCGTTACACATCCACGCGGATCAACACTGGTCCAGGGAAGTGCCGGCTTTGTCGAGAACAAGCTGGCAAGCGAAGCGGTCGATATCGTGATGTTGGGGATTGGAGGGTTGGCCGGTCTTGGTGAGGAATACACCCGCAGCTACTGGGATGAAACCGTGACAGCGACTGACGCGTCGAGAGTGATCGCCATTCACCATGATGACTATGCGGTGCCATTCGGTGAAGTCAGGCTGATGCCCGACCTGCTCGACAAGGTCGTTCAGACAGCTGGCTGGCTCGACAAGCGGGTCGCAGAGACGAACGGCGCAGTGAGCATCGAGCTGCCGCCCTTCGGTCAGCCGATTATTCTTTACTAGCGGATTCGATGGACGCGAGGACGTCCTCGATACGCGCCGACAGGATCACCGTGTCCGCCTTTTCATGTCGCGGCAGTTTTTTGACCTGATGCTCCACCCTCGTCGCCACGCTCCGGTCACCGAGCTCTCGCTCGAATACAAGGGTTAGCGGCGCCTTGCCTCGCAGGTATTTTGCACCTCGGCGGGAATCCGAGTGTTCTTTCAACCGTCGCGCAACGTCGGTCGCAATCCCGGTGTAAAGGCTGCCATCGTTACAGCGAACGAGATACAGGCTGTACGCCACCTCAGTCACGGGTGACACGTTCCGCCGCTGCCCGGTATGCAGACGGGAGACTCGGTCGGCAGGACCAGCCACGGCGTTCGCGACAGGGGCGTAGTGCAAACATGCAATCAGGCGTGCCCGCCCGACAGCTTTTCGCCCAGCACGCGAAAGGCCCCGGTTTCCATCGAGGTCTTGTTACCGGCCGTTGCATCAAACGTCAATACAAGCTCCGAGGCATTGCCAAGCTCGGAAACCGGGTTGGCAAAATGGAGGGTCAGCATATTCTCGCTCATCGTAGCCTCGCGAATGAGCTCATTGCCCGCAAATTGGATTTCGTTGACCTCGAGAAAAAGGGTGTCATCGAATTCCTCGCCTGACGTGCGCATCACCAGCACGTAGTCCTCGATATCGCCCGTCGGTGCAGTGCGGGCGAAGAAAAGCATCGCGGCGTTATCGCGAACGTCGAATGCAACGGCATCGTAATGGCGGCTCTCTGACATGGCGCAATCCTATCAAATCGGCGACCGGACCGAGGTAGACTTCAACCGGTCGATCGCCTGGTCCTTTTCCTCCCAAGCTGTGCCCAGCCACTGGTGGAATTGCTTGCGAAACTCGCGATCGTTCTCGTAGTCGCCCGCGCACAACCAGTCCTCGACCGGTCGCTTCTGGATATCTATGATCACGTGACGAAATTCGCCGCAAACCATGTCCCAGAAAGAGACCGGTCCGTCCGGATAGACGATGGTGATGTCCAGGATCGTGTCGAACATCTCACCCATCGATGACATGGCCAGGGCCACGCCGCCCGCCCGCGGCTTCAGCAGGTGCCGATAGGGCGAACCACGCAACCGGCGTTTCTCCTCGGTGAACCGGGTGCCCTCGACAAAATTGATGACAGTCGTCGGCGTGTCCCTGTATTTTTCACAGGCACGACGCGTCACTTCGAGATCCTTGCCCTTCTTCTCGGGGTGTTCTGCAAGATAGGACTTCGGGTATCGCTTCATGAACGGCATGTCCAGGGCCCACCATGCCAGACCGAGAAACGGAAACCAGATCAGTTCCTGCTTGATAAAGAACTTGAGAAAGGGGATGCGCCGGTTGAGTACCGTCTGCAGGGCAAGGATATCGACCCAGGTCTGGTGATTGGCAAGGATCAGGTACCACTGGTCGCGCGCCAGTCCCTCCAGGCCACGCACATCCCAGGTGGTCGCGTTTCCCAGCGCGAAAATGCGCGAGTTCGTGCCGATCCAGGCCTCCCCGCACAGCATCAGGATTCGCGTAATCCCGGTGCGCACCGACTTGACCGGCATAATGAATTTCACCAGCGCGAGCGCGAAAATCGGAATGAACCAGATGATCGTATTTACCGTGCAGGCCGAAAACGTCAGCAGCCCCTGAAAGTTACGGATTGTCTTTCTGAGCAAGGCGGCCTTCCCCCGCAGCGCGTGGACCTATTTTAGCCTGATTTACCGGTGACGCGTCAGCCATTAACGATGTGTAGAATGGGCGGCCCAGTGATATGCCCGCACGCCGGGCACGCGAATGGAGCCTCTAGACCACCATGATTATCCTGACGATTAATGGCGAAACTCATGAACTGGACGTTGATCCGGGCACACCGCTGCTCTGGGTGATCCGGGAACAGCTTGGCTTGACCGGCACGAAGTTTGGTTGCGGCATCGCCCAGTGCGGCGCCTGCACCGTGCACCTGGACGGCACTCCGGTCCGGTCTTGCGTAACCCCGGCACAGGTAGCGGACGGTAAATCCATCCGCACGATTGAGGGCATCGCAACACCGGACGGCACGTTGCATGCGGTCCAGCAGGCCTGGATCGATGAGCAGGTCCCGCAGTGCGGCTACTGCCAGTCGGGACAGGTGATGGCGGCCATCGCGCTGCTTGAGTCCAACGCCACACCCAGCGATGCGGATATCGATGCTGCGATGAGCGGCAATGTTTGCCGCTGTGGCACCTATCCGCGCATCCGTCGCGGCATCAAACGAGCGGCCGCCGCATTAGGCAATGACAATTCGGGGGAGACGGTCAATGGGTAAGTGGACGCGCAGAGCGTTTATTTCCGCCGGCGTCCTGACCAGCGGTGTCGTCGTCTTTGGCATCGCGATTCGCCCCGGCAATCGGGCTGACCGGGTGAGAGACCTGATCGCCAGTGATGACGAATCTGTGTTCAATGTGTGGCTCAAGATTGCGCCGGACAATACCGTGACGGCAATCGTGCCGCACGCAGACATGGGCCAGGGCGTGCACACGACGCTGGCGATGATGCTGGCCGAGGAACTGGATGCCGACTGGGGCCAGGTTGCCATCCTGGAGGCACCGGCCCACAAGGAATATGCAAACTACGCGCTGGCGAAGGGTTTTGCGGTCGGGGACGTCGAGTTTCCATCCTGGCTGGTCGACACTGTCGATGGTTTCTTCCTGACCGTCATGAAGGCCATGAACATGCAAATCACCGGCGGAAGCACATCGATACCGACCACGGGACAGGCCGGCATGCGCGTCGCCGGCGCGGCAACGCGGGCCGTGCTGCTGCAGGCAGCAGCGGAAGCGTGGGGCGTGCCTGTCGAGGAACTCACCGCTGCGAAAAGCCGGATTTCTCACGCTGCCAGCGGCCGAAGCGGGGCTTATGCCGAATTTGCCGCCGCTGCTGCCGAACTCTCACTACCCGTCAACCCGGTACTGAAGAGCCCGGACCAGTTCACGATTCTCGGCACCGATGTCCCGCGCAACGACGTGCCAGCCAAGGTGGATGGCACCGCACAGTTTGGCATTGATGCCCGATTGCCGGGTATGAAATATGCCACCGTCAAAGCCTCGCCGGTATTCGGTGCAACGGTGAAGTCTTTCGACGCGAATGCCATCCAGGGCATGCCGGGCGTTCGTCGGGTGGTCAACCTTGGCGATGCCGTTGCGGTCGTGGCCGACGGGTATTGGCAGGCGAAGCAGGCGCTCGACAGCTTGCCCATCGAGTTCACGGAAACCGAGCATGATACGGTGGAACAAAGCGACATATTCCGTCAATTCGAAGCGGATATGGACGCGGCAACCGCCAATGGCGACGAGATTACGGACATGGCGGTTGGCGATGCGGCCGCTGCACTGGCCGAGGCGGACTCGGTCGTCGAGGCCGAATATCGGGTGCCTTATCTTGCGCACGCACCGATGGAACCGATGAATTGCACGGCCTGGCTGCATGATGGCATCTGCGAACTTTGGACCGGAACTCAAAACCCGCTCGGCTTTGCCGCAGAAGTGGCCAATGTGCTGGAACTGGACATCAACAACGTCCGGCTGCACAACGGCTACCTGGGTGGCGGATTCGGCCGCCGCGCCTTTCCCGACTACACGATCCAGGCGGCACGCATCGCAGCGGAGGTGGATTTCCCGGTGCAATTGATCTGGTCGCGTGAGGAGGACATGCGCCACGACCATTACCGTCAGGCCAGCATAAGTCGCTTCAAAGCTGCGCTGGACAGCGCCGGCAAGCCAACAGCGTGGATCAACCAGTACGTCGAGAAGCATGATCCGAAAGAGGCACCTTACATTCCTTACGGAATCGACAACCAGCATATCCATTACGCAGAATCGGTGACGCATGTGCCGTGGGGTTTCTGGCGCAGCGTCGACCATTCCCTGCACGCCTTCTTCACGGAATCTTTTATTGACGAACTGGCCTTTGCTGCCGGCCAGGACGCGTGGCGTTATCGCCACGACTTGCTGAATCACTCGCCGCGCTTCCAGAAAGTGCTGGATACAGCGGCGGAATTGTCAGGCTGGGACACGGCATTACCCGAAAACTTCGGTCGTGGTATTGCGATTCACCAGTCCTTCGGCACGATCGTTGCGCAGGTCGTGGAAGTCGAGATCAGCGAGGGTCGAGCCATTCCGCGACGCGCCTTCTGTGCTGTCGATGCGGGCTATGCGATGCATCCCGACGGTATGCGAGCGCAGATGGAAAGCGGCATCATCTACGGATTGACTGCTGCCCTGTACAGCGATATTTCCATCCGCCGCGGTGCCGTGGCCCAGAGTAATTTTCACGACTACCCCATGCTGCGCATGGACGAATCGCCGGAAATCGAAACCGCCATCATCAACAGCGGAGAGAAGATTGGGGGTGCCGGCGAGCCGGGAACACCGGCCATAGCGCCGGCACTGGTCAATGCTATTTTCAATGCGACCGGCAAACGCATACGTGAATTGCCGGTCAGGCTGCACGATCTGACTGACCAGGATATCGAGTCCCGGGATATCGCCTGACGGTGCAGGCGTGCCGGATTAGTCCGTCCTGCTGGTGACCTCGAGCAGGTGATAGCCAAACTGGGTCTTGACCGGGCCCTGCACGGTGCCGACGTCAGCACTGAAGACCACTTCGTCGAATTCCCGGACCATCTGTCCAGGTCCGAATTCACCGAGGTCTCCGCCCCGTTGGCCTGAGGGACAAGACGAGTGCTCCCGCGCCAGGTCGGCGAACTCTGCGCCGCCCGAAATTTCGTCCTTGAGTGACTGACACTTCTCTTCCGTGTCGACGAGGATATGTCTTGCAGTTGCTTTGGCCATGAAGTGCTCCGGAATAGACTGAGGCGTGCGGCGATTATCCCCGAAAACCGTCAGGAATGTGCGCGCATTTGCGTATACTGGTTGCCTGCTACCCTAAACACTTCAGGAGAAACGATGTCTGCCTTTGAGAACGCAAAGAAATTCTTCGAAGCTTGCGAAGCTCCGCTCGGTTGGGAAAGCTGCAAGGACTATGTTGAGGATGGCGCGGCCCTGATCGCGCAATCGGAACCCCTCGTCGACATTACGACGGTGCAAGCGTACTGCGAGTGGATGCATGGCTTCGGCACGGTCACAGCGGCCGGCGCCACCTATACCCTGAATGCCTCCTGCTACGATGAAAGCACCCGCACCGCGCTGTTCTTTGCTACCTACCATGCCACGCATGTCGGTGAAGGCGGGCCAGTGCCACCGACCAACCAATCGGTCGACTCGCACTACGTCTATGCAATCAAAATGAGCGCCAATGACCAGGTGGCCGAGGTGACCAAGATCTGGAACGCGCCATGGGCGATGCGAGCGCTCGGCTGGATTGACTGATCCGGCGGGACTGGTGCATGCAGACATCCTCGTCTTGTCAACGCCCGATCTCGAGTCCGGCTGGCTGACCACCGGTATCGTATTTTCCATCGAGGCTACGTTTGTACCCGGTCCGCTGTGGCTGCCTGGAAATAACTAATAGGACGATACTCGTATGAGACGTCACATCGTCACCTTCCTCTTTCTCGGGCTCGCATTGTTCTTCTACGGACTGGGTGCTGCCGGGCCGGCAATCGGTTGGGTAGAGTAAAGCGATTCGTTTCCTGGAATCAGTATGTCGGTATCGCGGCTAAAGCACATCAGTAAAATCGGCGTCGAGCAGATGGGCGACCTTGCCGACAGCATTGCCGATCCGGAAGTGCTGCGCCTGGAAAACCTGGACACCGATATTCTGCCGCCAGCCTCGGCCGTCGACTTCACAAGGCAGGCCGTCAGCAACGACGATGCCAACAGTTACCTGCCGTTCCTCGGGCTGGATGTCATGCGCCAGGCAGCGACGGAGCTGGTCGGGCGTCAGTCAGGCGTTGCATACGACTGGAAGACTGAATCTGTCATCTCTGCGGGTGGTCTGTCCGGGATCCTCAATACCCTGCTCGCGACGCTCGAACCCGGTGACGAAGTTCTGATGACGGACCCGACCTACGTTGGCCTGATTAATCGCGTGCGACTGGCGGGTGGCGTGCCGCGGTATTTACCACTGCGGCCTGCCTCCGACGGCTGGCTGCTCGATCAGGACGCACTTCAGTCTATCGACCCGACCCGGATTGCGGCCATGCTGCTGATGAGTCCGTCGATGCCAACCGGCGCCGTATTCACAAACGAGGACTGGCTGGCCCTGAGGGATTTCTGTGTTGCAGCCGATTGCTGGTTGATCAATGACACCGCCATGGAACGTCTTCTTTTCGACGGGCGCAGCGTGATTCACCCCGCATCGCTGGACGGGATTCGCGACCGCGTTATTACAATTGGCTCGGCCTCCAAGGAATACCGCATGATCGGCTGGCGCGTCGGCTGGGTTGTTGGACCCGCCAAGATCGTCGCCGATGTCGCTCGGGTTAGTATCACCAACGTCGTCTGCCAGACAGGTATCGCAATGGGCGCCGTCGCAACCGCGATTCGAGACGCTGATGACGGGGTGACCGAGAGCGCTAAAGAACTGGAGGCACGCCGCAATCTGATCCTGGATGAGCTGAGTGACTTTGTCGTCATCCCGCCGCATGGTGGCTGGTCGCTGCTGGTTGATGTGTCCCCCCTGGGCATGGACGGGCCCACTGCCTCCGCGCGGCTTCTCAAGACCGGCAAAATCGCAGCAACGCCAATGATCAACTGGGGTGGCGAGCATTGCGCCAATTACGTTCGCTTCGTGTTTTCCAATGAACCGCTTGAACGACTGCGCGGCATCGGTGACCGATGCCGGCGTGCGCTGCTCGAGGAATGACCATGACAGACCGATTTACAGTGGCAAAAGCCCTGCAACTCGCTGATGAATCCGGGGATCGTGCCTATGGCGTACTGCTGGAGCACGGCACGATGGAACTCGGCTATTACAAGCCGGACGGAACCGACCCACAGGAGCCACATGATCAGGATGAGATCTACATCATCCAGTCGGGCTCGGGCTGGTTTGTCTGCGATGACAATCGCAAGCCCTTCGAACCCGGCGAGGCACTCTTCGTACCGGCGGGTGCAGTGCATCGTTTTGAGAACTTCAGCGAAGACTTCGGTGCCTGGGTGGTCTTCTACGGACCGTCAGGCGGCGAAGGCGGCTAAGGCTGTCCAGCCATTGCCTGCTGGCTGATCGATCTGCAACACGAGCAGTTGAAAGCTAACCCGGTATCGTCCGCTGCCATTGCCGATAATGACCACTGGTCGGTAATTGCCTGCCAGCGCCCTACCCTGGCGATCGCCAGACTACCTCGGCGATGTCGGTCAAACCTGCTGCGCGAAATTTCGGCGGGCAGTTATCGATGTCGTCAGTCACCTCCACGCGCTCCAGGGCCTGCCAGTAGTCACTGAGCTCATCCGGGAGCAGTGAAAACGGCGGCCCGCTGACGACTTCCTGGTCGTATTCGAGCGTGATGACCAGCAGGGATGCGTGCGGCTTCAGCAGTGCCTTCGTTTGACGCACGTAGTCCGGGCGTATCGCGGGATCGACCGCAACAATCGAGCCGCGATCATAAAGTGCATCGAACGGGCCGCCTGCATATTGAAAGTAGTCGCCGCAGACGAGGGTGAGCGGCAGGGACTCGGCGCGAAACGTCAACATCGCCTCGCCTTGGACGTTGAAGTAATTCAAATCCTGCTCCGCGAAAAACTCGTGAATAGCCTTTTCGGCAAGTTCGATGCCAACTACCTCATGCCCCCGCCTGGCCAACCACAGAAGATCCGGCGACTTGCCGCACAGGGGAACCAGGACACTACCCGTATCGACATGCCAGTGAGATTGCAGGCCAGCATTACCGTCCACCTCGTGCCACCCGGTACGGCCGTTTTCCCATCGAGCAAGCCAGTCTTCTGATCCCATTCCCGACGACGGTCGTTCTGCCATCTTGTCCTCCCCATATTGCAACGCCGATTCAGAGCGCCGAACATGGTAGCACCGGCAGGCGGCCGGGAAGCCAGGCCATGCGGCAAAACGCTGTTTACGTCCGCGGAATTGACGGGTTACTATCTGCGCCCCGAAAGCTCGCCTGCACCGGCGGTCCTTAATTTTTTGAGCGGTAAATCTATGACAAACGCGAAGCGCATTGACGGCAAGGCCATGGCGGCAGCCCTTTCCGAGTCTATTTCGGCCAGGACCGCGGACCTGGTGGAAAGAACAGGCGTGAAGCCGGGCCTGACTGTGGTCATCGTTGGTGAGGACCCCGCAAGCCAGGTTTACGTTCGCAACAAGAAACGGACGGCAGAGACCTGCGGATTCAATTCCGTGCAACATTCGCTACCTGAGGATTCGGCAGAGGAAGACGTGCTGGGTCTGATCGACGAGTTGAACAATGACCCTTCGGTACACGGCATTCTGGTTCAGCTACCCCTGCCCGGCCACCTGGATGAGCAGCTGATTACCCAGTCGATCAGGCCGGAAAAAGACGTCGACGGGTTTCACTTCCAGAATATTGGCATGTTGACCGCCGGTCATCTCGATGGCGCGTTCGTACCCTGTACGCCTGCCGGCTGCATGCTCATGATTGAAGAGCAACTTGGCAAGGATCTGTCGAGGTTGAATGCTGTGATCATCGGGCGCTCCAATATTGTCGGCAAACCGATGGCAAGCCTCCTCCTCAAGGCGAATGCAACTGTCACGATTTGTCATAGCCGCACAAAAGACCTGCCGGACGTCGCGCGCTCGGCGGACATCCTGGTCGCAGCGGTCGGACGTGCAGAGATGGTCAAAGGCGAATGGGTCAAGCCCGGCGCTGTTGTCATCGACGTCGGCATCAACCGGATCGAGGTCGAGGTCGACGGCGAAAAGAAAAACAAGCTCGTCGGCGATGTTGATTATGACGAGGCCGCGGAGGTCGCAGATGCGGTCACACCGGTTCCCGGCGGCGTCGGTCCGATGACGATCGTGATGTTGATGGCCAATACCCTGCAATCCGCGGAGCGAGTTGCCTGAGTCAGCTAAAAGCTTCGTTTGGATTCTATCAGGAACTGAACGTCGTCGATGGCGGGATCGCCGTCGAGTGGAAAGGCAATGTCGATGTGAATGACATCCCTTCCACTGGCCCGCGTCGGTGCCAGCCGCAGGCCGATTCCGACGTCAGTGAGCCAGTCAAATTGCTGGCCGCCCACCGGATTTTCTCCCCAGACCCTGCCAACGTCAGCAAACACGGCACCTCCCACCCGAAATAGCCGGAACGGATACCAGTCCGTGAAGTAGCGTTGCTCCATGGTCAGAAGCAGTCTGGAATCGCCCATTTGGTAACGCAGCGGGTAACCGCGCAATCCGGTATCCCCGCCCAGGACGACGAGATTGTCGAGATCGAGATTGCGGCCGGCGGTTGCATCGAGGGTCATGAAGAACAGCCGCTTGTCGGAAACCTGGTTGTAGTAGCGCGCGTTCAGGGTCACTTCCTGGTTGCTCGAGTCGCCGCCGTCGAAACGTCCGCTCAGTGTCGATGCCAGAAGTAGCGCCTTTTTCCGGATCGACCCGAAACCCCGACTGGCCTCGAATCGATAGATTACGGACTCGCGATCGGCACCGAAGTCCTCCGACGCATAGCCGACACTGGCCCACAGGCGTGTCCCCATGAAGAAGTCCTCCGTCCTCTCCATCTGATCGCGATTGGACGTGGACTCATAACGGTCTTCGAGCAGTTCAAATCCGAGGTAGGGATAGACCAGTTTTCGATCGCCAGGCAGCAATATCGGCAAGGTCCCGCCGGGCGCGGGGCTGAATCGGTTGTCGTCATAGACAACCCCGGCAGACCAGCGCCGGACCCAACCGTCCCGGAGACCGGCCGACCAGCCGTAGTAAAACGAATGAGAATCGCGATCGACCGCGTACTCGGCCGCCTCGTCGCCGACATCATAGAAAGACACCTCGCGGGTGTCGTCAAACAGTGTCGCGCCGGCCGACCATCGCGTATCGAGCGCATAGAAAGGACGAATCACCCGCAGGTCCGCCGTGTCGCCGTCCGAACTGTCTGCATACCCGGCGAAGAGCGAGATCCAGGTGTTGCCGAGATTCCTGTCGTAGTACTGGACACTCGTGGATTCGCGGTCAACGTTGTCGATGTAGTTGAGCCGCATCGTGATACCGCGACCTAGCAGGTTTTTTTCGGAGACCGTTACCCGTGTCCGGTTTTCCCCGCCGGAGCGCGACACGGAAAATCCGGGCATCAACGTCCACAGGTCGCGCGTCCAGACCCGGAGATCAACCACACCATTCTCGTAACGCACCGGCTCGATCCGGGCATCATAAAAGTAGGCGTTCTGGCGCAGCAGTCGCTCGGATTCCTGTAGAAGGCGTGTGGAAAAAATATCACCCGTCTCGAAAAGGAGCTGACGGCGGATAACCGAGTCTCTCGTGATGATGTGCAGGCGATTGGCCAATCGAAAGAGCGATTTGTTTTCACCGGGCCGGGTGGGATCGAAAACGTTTTCCTTGTCGTAAAAGATCTTGCCAATGATCGCGCCTGCAGCCTCCAGTTGAGCGGGCTCAGGCAACGAGCCGCTTTCATCGTCCGCCCGGCCGGCGGCCGGGACCACGATCATCAAGACGATCAAAAGACATTTGGCGCCCGGTTTCACGCCATCAATGTAGCACCGAATTCACGGGTTCGCGCTGCTGCTGTCGACGGTTTTGGAGCAGGTTCAGCACAGCGACGGTAGAATGCGATCAATCCGACGAGGAGCGGCCCACATTGAGAAAAACCGGCGATAAGTTCAGGACGATTTGGCAGCATCCGGAAAATCCGGCGATTGTTCAGATCATCGACCAGCGCAAGCTACCGCATGAATATGTCGTCACCGATCTGGTCACCTGGGAGGATGGTGCAACGGCGATCCAGGACATGCTGGTTCGTGGTGCGCCGCTCATCGGTGCGACAGCCGCCTGGAGCCTTTACCTGGCTGCCATCGATGCAGCTGGCAACGATGACAACAAAGCCACCGTGCTGGCGGCCGCCGATGCCCTGGAAGCGACTCGACCCACAGCCATCAACCTGCGCTGGGCGCTGGACCGGATGCGCAAAGTTATTGAAGCCAGTACACCGGATATGCTTGCGGAAACCCTCGCTGCAGAGTCCCGCGACATCTGTGACGAGGATGTCGAGATATCCCGCGGTATCGGCGAACACGGGCTCACTTTGATCGAGAAAATCGCCGCTCGCAAGAAGGGTGAACCCGTCAATGTGCTCACTCACTGCAATGCGGGCTCCCTGGCCACGATCAACTACGGGACCGCAACGGCACCTGTCTATTTTGCGATGGCCAGGGGTATTGACGTTCACGTCTGGGTCGACGAAACCCGACCCCGTAACCAGGGGTCGCAACTGACCGCATGGGAACTCGCGGAGAACGATGTGCCGCACACGCTGATCGTCGACAACGCAGGCGGGCACCTGATGCAGCATGGCCAGGTCGACATCTGTATTACCGGCACCGATCGGACCACCCGCAACGGCGACGTTGCCAACAAGATCGGTACCTACCTGAAGGCGCTGGCCGCCCGCGACAACGACATACCCTTTTATGTCGCGCTGCCATCGACCACCATCGACTGGACGATTACCGATGGCATCGACAATATCCCGATCGAGGAGCGTGATCCCAACGAGGTCAGCCAGGTTTACGGTCGCACTGGCGATCAGCTGTGTTCCGTCGATACCGTCGCCTCGAACACCCGCATCAGCAACTATGCCTTTGATGTGACACCGGCGCGCCTCGTCACCGGCCTGATCACCGAGTGCGGCATCTGCGATGCCAGCGAAGACGGGCTTACCGGCCTCTTCCCGGAATTTGCCGGACCAACCGGATGATCGACGAAGGCACGATCAAGTTCGTGTCTCACTGGACCGAATCACCGCCTTTGGACCTGCCGGAGATCGCCGGGTTACTGACCTGGCGTAAGCCCTTGTTTGCCGCAGCGCTTATCGGCCACGACCAGGCGCACGATGTCGGCTACGGTAACCTGAGCGCCCGTATCGGCGACACCGGACAATTTGTCATTAGCGGCAGCCAGACCGGCCATATTTCCTGTCCGGGTGCCAGGCACTTCGCCCGCGTCACCGAGGCACGAATCGAAGCCAACACGGTGGTGTCGACCGGACCGGTTGAGGCCTCTTCCGAGTCCCTGACACACGCTGCTATCTACGCGCTGGAACCGGCTATTCGAGCCGTCGTTCATGTTCACAGCCCGGATTTGTGGGCAGGACTAAAGGACACTTTGCCTGCGACGCGCAACGGTATTGCGTACGGAACGCCGCCGATGGCGTTTGAATTTGCCCGGCTCTATGCCGAAACCGCGTTCGCCGACGATGGCATTGCGCGAATGGCGGGACACGAGGGCGGTCTGATCAGTTTCGGGAACAGCGTGCAGCATGCCGCCGAGAGGATTCTTGCACTAATGACCGATCAAGCCATTGGCAAGCGAGGGTAACGACGCACCATGATCAGAACCTTCACCCTGCTGATATCCTTGAGTTTGGTGGCAGCCGTCAGCAACATTGCCCGAAGCGAGGAGAATTATTCGTCGGGATTATTGTCGGCGAGAATCGGGTCGAGCCTAAAACGATAGGTGCGACAGGTTCTCGCCGTTTTCAGGATCTGATTGGGGCCCAGGGGTTCGAAACTGGACTTCTTTATTGCCCGAAGCGCCGGCTTAGAAAAAATCCTGTGGCTGTAATCCGTTACGACAGGCCTCGAAACCCTGCCGTTGGCACGGATATTGAAGCACACCGTTGCTTCGCCTTCGATCCGGTCACGGCGCGCTATTGAAGGGTAATTGGGAAATGCGGTCAATGCCGGAACACGCTCGGTATTGGTATCGATGAAGTGACGAACAACGCCGGTTTCCTCTTCGTTAGCGCTCGCCAGCGACCCGAGCAGCAGGAATACGCCAGCGGTGGCGACAGGCACCATTCGGTTATTCTTCTGCGTCCTCATCATCCTCGGGATCCCGATCGTCGATCTCGATTTCCGGGCGCACGGGATGTACCGCATCCATATACATCGCCCTGGCGACCTTGAGTGTGCGGGCGCGCGGGTTGAGCGCCTCGCCCTTTTCCAGGTCCGCCAATGCTTTCTCATACTGCCTGGTCAGGATGTAGACGACCGCGCGATTGTTATAGCCGCGCCAGTTTTTGTCGTTTCGCGTCAGCAAAATGTCGCAGTACTTGAGTGCTTCGGTGTAGTTGCCGAGCTTGATATAGCCCGCACACAGGTTCGATAAGGCCGCTTCTTCCTCACGGCGCCCGTGGGCGATCTGCAGCCCTCGCAGCGTTTGCCGCACGCCCTCTTCACTTTCACCAGCCATTAATGCCTCGGCGCCCAGGTGCAACGGCACATTTCGCGGTCCGATGATTGTCGCCGTCTCGGGATCGCCGCCAATACGGCTCGCCTCCTGGCCCCATCCGGTAGATGCGAGCAAGAGCATGAGCAGGAATACGGTGAGACGGCTAAACACTGACTGATACTCCGTTAATGCCCGCATTTTAGCGTAATTCCGGGAGATCCAGCACACGTCTGTATCGCCTGCTGCGCTTAATCGGGCTGCCCGGCACTGCGTGGCGATATTTGCCTGGCACCGGGCTTATACATTCAGACCGAAATCCGGCCCAAAGATTCAGTGTGCCTGACGGCAGAAATGCCCAACGTCCGACCAGGCGTATAGCGAAACAGGGAAAAAATCTGCCACCGTTATCGAGACGGCTGTAGTGACAATCGCCAATTGCTGCGTAATCAGCGCTCGAAGGCAGTCAGCAGGTCATCGAGGTCGGTGCGAGATAACCAGCGCCCCTTCAGCATGACGCCGTGAATACGCGTGGTATTCCCGATAGCAGACAGTGGATCGGCATCGAGCAGCACGAGATCCGCCTGCAATCCCTCCCGAACCGAACCAAACAGATCGTCAAGCTCGAAAAACCGTGCTGCATTGATCGTGCCGGTCTTTAACGCCTCGAGCGGTGTCAGCCCTGCCTGCACAATGAAATCGAGCTCGTGATGCAGGGCAAAGCCCGGCACATTGAATATCTGCGGCGAGTCAGACCCAAGCAACAATCCGGCCCCTGCTTCGTGCAAAGCCAGTATGAGTTGCTGGCGAATCTCGATGGCGCGAACGGCGGTCGATGGAACGTAGCTGGTATCTGCCAGCAGGTCTGATTTCGCACGATGCCACTCAGCCACGTTGTCAGGCGGCATGTACTTCATTTCGTCACGATCGGCCAGCACATCCGGCGAAATATCCGGCGACGTGACATGCTCAAAAAGCGACTCTGTCGGCACATTCCAGACACCGGCGTCGGCGGTGGCACGTGCGATCGCACCGATCATGGATTCATCCACCATGTCCGCCAGGAATACGCCAAAGAATCCGCTCAAGCCACCCGAAACGTCTTCATTGGGTTTCAGCAGCGCCTGCATGTACCCATCCAGGTGGTCGATCGTTGCAATACCGGCCGCGAGGGTGCGTTCCAAACCGACGTCTTCCGGAACATGTCCCGCGAACGGGATACCCACTTCATTGGCGGTTGCCGCGATGGCATCGAATTCCTCTCGGCTCAACCCGGGGTGAATCTTGAGAAAGTCATATCCCGCCGCGTGCTGCTCACGCACCATCGCTACACCCGCGTCAGGGCTCGCAACACTACTGCCGTTCAGTGAAGGACCCGAGGTGATCAGTCGCGGACCCAGTAATTCACCGCTTGCGAGTTGCGCACGCATTGCCAGGTGGGACGGTTGCCCGAGCATGCCGCGCACCGTGGTCACGCCGTTGGCAACGTAGAGTGCCAGGATTCGTTCCAGGTTAGCGGAGCTGCCGCCGGGCACGTGGCCGTGCATCTCGGCCAGGCCAGGGATCAGGTACCGATCGGTACCGTCGATAATGTACGCGCTATCGGGCACGGCGGTGTCATCAACGGCACCCACGGTGACGATGATGCCATTGTCCACAACGACGGTCTGTGCCGGCAGCACCTCGTCGCCGGTCATGGGAATGACGTTGACGTTAACGAATGCCGTGGAGTCCGCCAGGGCGGAACGAGCAGCAAGAAGTACTACGAGCAGCAGGACCAGGCGATTTGTCATTATATTCCCCGGCAATGAACCTGATTTATTGGGCACCTTCAGGCCGCGCTTAGATAACTTTCTTCAGTGTATCCCGACTGATATTGCCACCGCAGACAACGATGACAACATTCTTGCCCGGGTAGTCGGGTGCTGTCTTCAGAAACCCGGCGATAGCAACGCCTGCGGCACCTTCCGGCAGCATGTGATGCGAGTCGATCAGCTGCCGCATGCCATCGCCGATCTCTTCCTCCGTGACCAGCACATAACGATCGACGACGTCCTGACAGATATCGAACGTAATGGCATCCGCCTCAATCCCGCCGGCAGTGCCGTCAGACAGTGTCGGCTCACTCGGCATGTCGATGATTTCGCCGGCCTTGACGGACTCGGTCATGACAGGCGATGCACCGGGCTGGCAGGAAACGACTTCAACGTCCGGATTAACCGATTTGAGGAATGCACCGATACCGCTGATCAGACCGCCACCACCTACCGCGACAAATACGACGTCGACCGGCGAAAGCTGGCGCGCAATTTCGACACCACAGGACCCCTGGCCGGCAATGACATGTTCATCGTTGTAGGGCGACAGATAGACCATGCCCTTTTCGTCAGCATACGCTCGCGCGTGATTCTCTGTATCAAGCCCGTCCGTACCGAAAAACTGTACGTCGCCGCCAGCCTGTCGAATGGCATTGACCTTGGCCGACGACGTTTGCTCGGGTACAAATATCACCCCGGTGACGCCGAGCTTTTTCATGGCGTATGCGATGGCCGCGCCATGATTGCCACTGGAAGCAGCAACACAACCTGCCCGACGCTCCTCGGGCGTCAACGAAAGGACCTTGTTAAAGGCGCCGCGCAACTTGAATGAACCCGTGTACTGCAGGTTCTCCAGCTTCAGGTAGACATTGCAGCCACTCGCTTCACTGAACCAGGGAGAGTGGTCCAGCGCCGTCTCGCGCACGTGCGGCGAAATCCGGTTGGCTGCGAGCACGATATTGGCTGGCAAGCGCTCCCTGTCCATTCCTGGCTCCATGAAACGAAAATCGGATTGCGAGCTTAGCGGGGAAAAGGGGCGGCAACAAGAACACGGTCGGCGAGGTCGAACGGCTCGACTATTCAACCTGGTGCCACCCTGCCGCAGCCATCGCGATTGTCGTTCAGGCAAACCCGGATTGTTATCGGCGCGCCCGGTCATCATCGGGATTTCGATGCGACATGCCGGGCATTGGATTCAGGATTGCTGAGCACGAGCTGCAACAAATCTATGATCGCGCCAGGTGCGATTTCCACAGGGTCACGTGGCTGGAACAATTTCGCCATCGACTTCAGCGACTTTGCGAGGCACGGGCGTGGTCTCCCCCTGTTCAAGCCGGCACACGAAGTCCCGGCTGACTACCCGGCTCAGATCTTCGACAGTCGTTTCAGCGACTTTCGCAATATCCGGCGGCAATTCGATCCTGAAAACCGTATGATAAATTCGTTCCTGTCTCCTTACTTTCCGTAATCGAATACAAGGGTCCGCCGATGAAAACCGTGCAGAGTCACTATGACCAGTTTCTTGGTCCGGTGTATTCGTGGATTCTTGGCGACTTCGAGAATGCCGAACAACGAAATGGTCAATTCTTCGAGTCCATCAATCTGTCTCCCCATAAGAACGGAATCGCTGTAGACCTCGGTTGTGGTCCCGGCTGCCAATCCCTGCCACTGGCGCGCCGCGGATTCAATGTCCTTGCGATCGACTTCTGCCAGGAGTTAATTGGTGAACTCGATACACGCAAAGGAAACGCAACCATCCGCACTGAGTGCGATGACCTGACGAACTTTCGCAGCCACATGTCCGAACCGGCAGAGTTGATCGTCTGTATGGGAGACACGCTGGTGCACCTGCCCGATACGGCCACCGTCGATGCAGTCATCGACGATGTGTGCGACTCCCTGGCGCCTGGCGGCAAGTTTATTTATGCCATCCGCGACTACGTCAGCGTGGTGCCCGAAGGTCCGGATCGCTTCGTGCCAATCCGTGCGAGCGATGAACAGATCTTCACCTGCTTCCTCGACTACAAAGACGACGTCGTCCATATCCATGACATTCTGCACCGGCGGGTCGATGGGGAGTGGCAAACCGAGATCAGCGACTACCTGAAGTTGCGACTCGACGGCGAACACCTGAATGCCCGCATGCGCAGCCGCGGCCTGGTTATTTCCGACCGATCCCTGGCTGACGGCATGATGGTCGTCACGGCCGAACGCCCCGAATAAACGTCCAAAACGCTAACTGAAGCGGCGCCGGTGTGCGTCGCTGCCTCGATTCAGTCACTTTTTCCCGCCCGAATCGTTTTTAAGTCATTGTTTTTATTGTTTATTACAATTCTTTACAAATGAAGTGACTCGCACACTGGATTTTATATATCGGATTGATAGTATACATCGCCCCGATATATGGCCGGCCACGCCGGTGGAACGGAATTCAATGGACGTAAAAACTGTTTGCCTGGGGATGCTGACCGACGGACCAGCCTCCGGCTATGACATGAAAAAGTGTTTCGAGTCCTCTTTTGGTCACTTCTTCCCCGCGGGTTACGGCTCGATTTATCCGGCGCTGGCGACGCTTGCGAGCAACGGGCTCGTCGAGTTCGAGGAAGTACTGCAGGAAGGTAAACCGGATCGCAAGGTTTACAGCATTACGGAAAAAGGCCGCGAGGAGCTGATGCGCGGCCTCTCGAATCCGGATCCGAGCCACAAGATTCGATCCGAATTCCTGGCGACCCTCTGGTTCGCACATCTGATGCCTGAGGAGCAGATCAACACGGTGATCGATGGCAAGCTCGAAGAGATTGAGAAGTTTCTCGACGTCATCAACCAGTTCCCGGATGGTGAATGTGACAGCGCCCCGAAAGGCGCGCTCTTTGTTGCCGGATTCGGCAAGCACATGGCTTCCGAATTCAGAAAATACATCCAGAACAACCGCGACATGCTGACTGACGAAGACGAGCAGCAGAATGTCATAGCCACGGTTGCACGATAACTAATTTATTAAAGCGCATTTTTGGGCAAACGAAAATGAAAGAAGGAATCTTGAGTACTTACAAGTCATGGCTAACATCGGCAGGCATCGCACTGGCGATTGCCGCCTGGCTGATGAGCGGACAAATTCCCGAGGACGAAGCAGTTACGCTCGAACCGGTCGGCATCGTCGAACCTGATGAACTGATGACCAGCGTTCGAATTCGCACCCAATCCGCGGAGGAAGTGACGCGTACGATCACGGTTAATGGCAAGACCGCACCCGCACGCATTGTCGAGATCAATGCGGAAACCAATGGGCGGGTGGTTGCAACCGGTGTCGCACGTGGCGAACGACTCGAAAAAGGTGATGTCATCGTCACGCTCGACGAGCGAGATCGCCTGGCGCGCCTCACGCAGGCACGCGCAATGGTCAAGCAGCGCGAACTGGAATTTGCAGCGCGCGACCGGCTGAAGGACGAGAGCTATGTGTCAGAGGCCCAGCTGCAGGAAGCGGCCGCACAGCTCGAGATGGCCAGGGCAGAGCTTGCAAGGGCGGAACTGGATATTGAATACAGGGTTATCCGAGCCCCGTTCGACGGCGCGCTCCAGGATCGCATGGTCGAGATTGGTGATTACCTGAAGTCGGGCGACCCGGTCGCGATCTTTGTCGATGACCGCAAACTGATCGTTAGCGCCGACATCTCGGAGTTTGACGCCAACCACGTCATGAAAGGGAACGGTGCATCAGCGCGACTGGCAACGGGCGAACTCGTCGAGGGCACAATCCGCTATGTCGCGCCGATCGCCGATGAAGCGACCCGCACGTTTCGCGTGGAACTGGAAGTGGATAACGCGGCTGGCATCTTTCGGGGCGGCGTCTCCGCCGAAATGATGATTCCGGCCGAGACGATTTACGCACACAAGATTTCACCATCGCTCCTGACGCTGGACGACGAAGGCAACCTCGGCATAAAGACTGTCAACGATGAAGGCAAGGTCGAGTTTTTCCTGGCGGATATTGCGATGTATTCCAACGAAGGTGTCTGGATCGCCGGACTACCCCACTCCGCTTCAATCATTACGGTCGGGCAGGGTTTCGTTAATGCCGGGGCCTACGTGAATTCAGTCCCTGAGGTAAAGATCAATACCGCAGTCGCAACGAAGACGGAACAGAGTCAGTAAGCATGCGGGTCATCGAAACAGCTATGCATCGTTCGCGCACGGTTGTCCTGTCGCTGGCGGTCATCATTGTGGCCGGCGTGATGACCTATGTCAGCGTCCCCAAGGAGGCTGAGCCGGACATCAACATTCCGATGATCTACGTCAGCATGACCCATGACGGTATTTCACCGGAGGACGCGGAGCGACTTCTCATTCGTCCTATGGAGCAGGAACTCCGGACAATTGAGGGCATCGAGGAGCTGACAGCAAGCGCCTATGAAGGGGGCGCAAACGTAACGATTCGCTTCGACGCCGGCACGGAAGTCGATGTGGCGTTGCAGGATGCCCGGGCCAAAGTTGACGCCGCGAAATCGAAGCTGCCCTCGGAGACCGAGGAACCGACAGTTTCGGAGATCAAGTTCGCACGCTTCGACCCGATGCTGATTCTCAACCTGGCCGGTGACGTACCCGAAAGGACACTGACGACGATCGCCCGTGACCTGAAGGAAAAAATCGAGGCCGTTACAGGCGTGCTAGAAGTCACCCTCGTCGGCGTCCGTGAAGAACTGATGGAAATCGTCGTCGATCCCCGGGCGATGGAAAGTTACGGCCTTGACCAGGCGCAAATCCTGTCACTGGTTGATCGCAACAATCGACTGGTTGCCGCAGGTGCGCTGCACACGAGCGAGGGACGTTTCCCTGTCAAGGTGCCCGGCGTTTTTGAATCGACTGAAGATATTCTCGAAATGCCCATCAAGGCAATCGATGACCGCGTCGTGCATTTTCGGGACGTAGCCGAAGTTCGAAGAACCTACAAGGATGCGGAAAGCGTTGCGCGCCTGAACGGTGACCGTGCGCTGGCGATCGAAGTGGTACAAAGAAGCGGCGCAAACGTCATTGGTACGGTCGAAGAAGTCAAAGCATTGATCGAAAGTGAGCGCGCAGCATGGCCGGTCAGCATCGAGCTCGTTGCATCACGCGACAAGTCGGAAGACGTCAACCAGATGCTGTCGAACCTGCAGAACAGTGTGATATCGGCCGTCCTTCTCGTCTTTATCATCATCATCGGCATTCTCGGCATTCGCGCCGCCGGACTGGTCGGCATATCGATCCCGGGCAGCTTTTTGCTCGGCATTCTGGCCATTGCCTCCTTTGGCATATCGATCAACATGATGGTGCTGTTCGCACTCATCATGGCAGTTGGATTGCTTGTTGACGGCGCCATCGTCGTCACCGAACTTGCAGACAGGCGCATGGCCGAAGGGATGTCGAGACAGGCCGCCTACGCCAGTGCTGCCCGGCGGATGGCCTGGCCGATTATCGCGTCCACCTGCACAACGCTCGCGGCCTTTTTGCCGCTTGCCTTCTGGCCAGATGAGATGGGCGAATTCATGAAATTCCTGCCCATCACGCTGATTGCAGTCCTGAGTTCGTCTCTTCTGATGGCTCTGTTGTTCGTGCCAACATTGGGTTCGATTTTCGGGTCGTCCGGCGTAATGACCGAACAGGCACGGCGTGACCTGACCGTTGCGGAAACCGGTGACCTGGACGAAATCTCCGGCATGACCGGCAAATACATCCAGTTCCTGAAGCGTTCGCTGCGACGACCATCAATCAATGTTGCTGCCGTCACCCTGATTCTTATTCTGACTTACAGCGCATTCTTCGTGGTTGGCCGCGGCGTCGAGCTCTTTCCCGAAGTCGAGCCCGAGTTCGCCTACCTGGAGATTCGCGCACGCGGTGACCTCAGTACGGAAGAGAAGGACTTCCTGGTTCGCCAGGTAGAAGCATACGTACTGGATCTCGATGAGGTCGAAAGCGTTTACGCAAAGACCGGTGGCTCCGGACAGGACGACGCTGAAGACCTGATCGGTTCGATCACCCTGAACTTCATTGCGTGGGACAAACGGCGACCCGCCGACGAGATCCTGACGGACATTCGCAAAAGTGTTTCCGGACTTGCCGGTATAACGGTACAGACGCGCAAGGCACAGGACGGCCCACAGCAGGGCAAGCCGGTGCAGATAGAGTTGTCCTCACGCTTCCCCGCTATCCTGACAGACGCGACTGCAAGAGTCCGCCAGGCACTGGAATCTATCGAGGGCGTCTACAACGTAGACGATACGCGCCCACTGCCCGGCATTGAGTGGCGTATCAACGTCGATCGCGCCGAGGCGGCCCGATTCGGTGCTGACGTCCTCCTGGTCGGCAACATGATCCAGCTGGTCACCAATGGCATCAAGATCGGCGAGTATCGCCCCGATGACGCTGAGGACGAGATCGATATTCGAGTTCGTTATCCCTACGACAACCGCAGCCTCGAACAGATCGATACGCTTCGCATTCCAACGCCGAATGGCCTCGTCCCCATCAGTAATTTCGTGGAGCGCGTCCCGGCCAACAAAGTCAGCACGATTCAGCGCACAGATATGCGTCGCACGATGAAAGTTGAAGCGGATGTCCTGGACGGCTACCTCGACGGCGAAATCGTCGCCGAACTGGCCGACATGGTGCCGTACCTGGACATCGATCCAGGCGTCAGCATCTTGTTCCGTGGTGGTAGCGAAGATCAGCAAGAAGCCCAGGCGTTTCTGGGTAAAGCGATGATGATTGCCGTCGCCGTCATGGCCATCATCCTGGTGACACAGTTCAACAGCCTGTTCCAGGCTTTTCTTATCCTGACCGCCGTTGTCTTTTCCACCGGCGGCGTGTTGCTGGGCCACCTGGTTATGGACAAGCCCTTCGGCACGGTGATGAGCGGAGTCGGCGTCATCACGCTGGCCGGCATTGTCGTCAACAACAACATCGTATTTATCGATACCTTCAACGTATTGAGGCAACGCGGCTCGACTGCCTACGAAGCTATACTGCGGGCCTGCGCGCTCAGACTTCGCCCGGTGTTGCTGACCACCGTGACCACGATTCTCGGCCTGATGCCGATGGTGTTTGCCGTTAACATCGACCTGGTTAATCGTGACGTCTCTGTCGGTGCGCCGGCAACACAATACTGGACCCAGTTGTCCTCGTCAGTCGCGGGCGGCCTGGCTTTTGCCACAATCCTGACCTTGCTTCTGACGCCAAGCCTGCTCATGATCCAGGCGAATATTTCCGACTGGCTGGCCAAACGAAGGGATCGTAACCCGGAGCATCCGGCCGCGGTTCACTCCTGATGCCCACTCACACCGTCACCGGGGCGCTGTGCCCCGGCGGCCACCCCTGTCCAATTCCAACAGGCACGCCCGCGCATTGCAGTTGATTGCTAAACCCGCCGCTGGTTAGAGGGGACGCCCGCAAATGCCTGGTGCCAGGCTCAGCATACGGGAACGCTCAGCACCCCAGGTCACCGTTCGAACGCCAGATCGGCGCTGGCGAATCAATCCGCATCAGTTCATCGTGCCGTCGCCTCCAGATCTTGCGGATGGCACTGCCCATCAACAGGAGGAACAGGGCGCCCAGCAACCATCCATCGAATGCGCCCCCGCCACCTTCACTGACAATAATGACTTCCTGGACGGGCGCATCCCGATTGGAGTCCTCCAGCGAAAGGTAGGCGAGTTCCGAGGTGTCGGACGGACCATAGCTCGCAAGGTAATCGCCGTTGTACGCATCGAATAACTCTATGAGCAGATCATAGCTACCGGTCGGATATCCGGACATCAGTTCCGTCACGATACCGTACTCGTCACTACCGCTCGAACCGGAGACGACAAAGTCTTCCGTGACCGCGTATTCGTTCCATGGACCCCCTTCATGGCTCAGGTAAAGCACCGCGTAGACATCAGCCGACGAATAGATGGTGTCGACATCGAAAAGCACATCCAGGCCATGGTAATAGCCATCATTGTCATCGTCATTGAACAAAATGACGTCCGCTTCGTAAAACCAGAAATCGAAAATGCCGCCACTGTGCGCACCGGCAACACCCTTACCCGCCTTTGCGCTGACACCGCGAGTGTCAGACTTGCCGCGATCACCCGTCGATACCAATGACTCATATTGTTCTTCCGTTTCAGCAACCTTTGTCGGATTTTCGCGTCCACCAGTTACATGGTGCCGGGACACAGACGTCCGTTCCACCTGGATGCCGTCTGCTGCCAGCACGACACCGGGTTCGGCGAGGAGCGAAAAACCGATCACCATGGTGTACAGGATAAAAATATAGTCCTGTGAATGATGGCTTTTTGATTTTCTGGACATGCCAATCACCTCTGACGCACAATCTTCGATACTGGTGTTCATTGAAATCGAAACACCATGAATCGAAGCTGAACTTCAGGGCCTTTTTTCTGAACGTCCGCTGAACAGTGACAAGCGCTGCGCGCCGTTAATGCCGCAGCGTTTTTTGATGCAAGAAGCAATGAACCCGACGTCGGAAACCAATGACCATTTCGGTAAAGCGCTGTCCTACCTGCTTCTTGGCGTTGCAGGTGCATTGGGCCTGGATCTCTGCGCCAAAAAACTGCTCGAGAATTATCCGCTCGAGCAGTTCGTTTTTCTGCGGAGTATCTTTGGCGTACTGATCTTCCTCGCTACGGCACGCTGGTATGGCGGTTATCGTGCTTTGCGTACCCGGCGCTGGGGCTGGCACCTGTTTCGCACTGCGCTGTCAGTCGGTGGCATGTTCGGCTTCTTTTATGGCCTGGCGCATATGCCGCTGGTTAACGCACTGACGATCGCTTTCATCTCGCCGGTCATCGTTACCGCATTGTCCGGCCCCTTCCTCGGCGAGCAAGTGGGCTGGCGTCGCTTGCTGGCGGTATTTGCCGGTTTTATCGGCGTACTGATCGTGCTTCGTCCGGGACCGGGCATGTTCACACCGGCGGCCATCGGTGTACTGATCGCGGCCGTCTGCTGGGCGTTAATGATGATGACGGCTCGCAAGCTTGCCGCGACGGAGTCCAGCTTCTCACTGGCCTTCTACATCATGAGCGGGCCGCTGGTCGTGTCGTCGTTTATCCTGCCCGGTAACTATGTTCAACCCGACCTGACGGCATGGA
>CAZVWF010000029.1:0-5147 GCA_964630795.1 uncultured Woeseia sp.
GTACCGTCATTCAACACGAAACCGGTGATTCGATGACTACCGTCACGTTCCGTTACACGTACGATCGAAGACTTCAACTGAATCCAGGTTACTGATATCTCGTCCCAGCGTTCGACGCCACCCACGTTCACTTTGCGGAGGGTTACATAGTCGCGCGCCATGAAGCGACCCATGTAGCGTTTGTCCTGCACATGAATGTGATTGAGCCACTTGACGTTGGCGACACCGTACCAGCCCGGCACGATCAATCGAACGGGCGCGCCGTGATAACCCGGCAGCGGATCACCATTCATCTCATAGGTAACGATAACCTCGTCACGCATGGCATCGTCAATGTGCATGCTACGCCCGAAAGACTGTTCGACCTCGGTATTACGGATCGTCTCCATGCCTTTGTCCATCGCATAGAAGACCACCTCGATGCCGTCGTCCTGGATGCCAGCCCTTTCGAGCAAGTCCTTGAGACGAACACCGCCCCACTTCGCGTTACCGATCAGGCCGTGATAAAAATCATGGCGGTTGCCGCCGCATTCAAATCCGGCATCGACCTCGACCTTCTCCATGCTCTTCAATTCATCGAGCGTAAATTCGAGTGTTTGATCGACCAGCCCGGTAATTCGCAGCGTATAGTCATCCATCGACACTTCGGGCTGTCCGTAATGCTGAACGAGATAAAACTCATCGTTCGGGGTGTAGAAAGAGTCGATATACCGTGTGTCGACAAAGTGCACTGCGCCCTCTACTTTCGGGGCGACGGCATAGTCTTCCGGAACATCCGTAAACGGCACAAGGGTTTCGCCCTGCGCCAGCGCAAGCTTGGACCAGAAAGGCATACCTGCAGTTGCGGCCAGACCACCCAACGCAACGCCCGATTTCAGGACCTCGCGCCGGCCCGGATCCCTCGATTCACGATCGTCAGACATTCCAAACTCCCTCGATATTCATTCTTGTTAAGTGGCGTAGCCAAGGATTATTGGCCGCGACTCCTGCCGCGTCAAATGAAGACCAGCCATCGTTACATTTGCAGATGTTCGCGAAGATTGCCGCCTTCCAACAGATCCCGGTAATAACCATCCGGGTCGCACGGCGCCTGTTCGAGGATATCGACGGATTCAGCGCGCGCCGAACCGCGACGCCGCACCAGCGGCTCTGTGTAGTAAGGGTCGTAAATGGTCATGACCCGGTCCATCGCGAGTCCGCCGGCGGTCATTTCCCAACGCTCCACAATGCGCGTAGCCCGGCCCGACATCGGCATCAATGTTCCATCCAGGGTGCCGGGAGAAAGATGCGTGGTTTCGACGACCAGAGCATCGTCTTCCCAGTGACCCGTTGAAAAGCCCATAGACGTCAGCGGCCAGTCACCCGGCGCTTGACGGCCATCCATCCAGATTCGTCGCGGCGCATTGTTTTGCTGGTACAGGATGACGTAATGACTACCCGCGTCAACGACTTCCATGTTGTACGGCGAACCGAATACCCGCGGCAACCCCAACGGCAAGCATCGCAGCGCGCCATCCTGCCAGACTTCGGTTGCTGCATACTTCTCCCGGCCTGCCTTGGTATAAGGCGTCGGCTTGGGTTCGAGGTCGTCAACAGTCAACTCGAACTTGTAGTTGTTGCGCCAGGGACCGCTGATGTCGTAGGGGTGACTGTCATTGACCTGCGCATAAGCGTAATCGATGCTTGCGTCCGCGGTGACACGGTCGCGATCACCCGGGTTGCGCGTCGGCCCTGCGGGTGACAGCGCCGTGCCGTCCGACATTTCAACACCGCGAAGAAAGATCTTCTTCGAGCCGTTGCGCCCCATATCGCCCCAGATACGAACCGCCTCACCCACCGGTATCGTGTCTTTGGTCCAGCCTGCCCGGCGGATGCTGGTCAAACTGGTCGCCTGCACGTCCCAGTCTTCGATGACACCGTCGGCATTGGTTACCGCCAGCCGATACCTGACATGCGGATTGCGGAACCAGACCTTGGTGATCGTGCCGCTGACCTCGCCTTGCACTTCTGCGTCAAATTCCGAAGCAAAGGCGTGATGCGCATACGCGCTATGTGACAGGAGCAGCGGCAGGCAAAAAAGAAGCGGTCTCAGGAATCTCATTGCGCCGAAAAATCCTCACCGGCCACATGGCTCTCGTAGACGTAAGCTGAGCCGTCCGACAGCAGTGCAATCGTATTGAAGTCCTGGGGACGCGGATGTTCCATACCGGGCGATCCCAGCGGCATGCCTGGCACTGCGATGCCGGTTACGTGCCCGGGTTTCTCTTTGAGGAGCCGTAGAATATCGCTGGCAGGAACGTGACCCTCGACAAAATAGCCATCGACCACCGCCGTATGGCAGGACATCAACGGACCGGGGATATTTCGTTCCGCCTTGAACGCAAGGATGTTCGGGTCCTCGGTGGATTCGACGGTGAAGCCATGCGAACGCAGGTGGTCTGCCCACACGTCGCAACAGGCACAGCCGGGATTCTTGTGCATAACGACGTGTTTCGACTCGGCGGCACCGTCGTCCGCTGCCTCATCCGCCCAGGACGGTGATGTGAGGAAGAATCCCAGCAACAGCGCAAGTAGTCGATTCATCATTCTTTATCCGGTCACAGCAACGATGACTCAAATTATGGAGCTAATTCGCGCCGCTGACAAAGGTGTATCACGCCTTTCATTGCCCGGCCGGCTATCTCTCTAGGCGTAACGAAGCTCGCCGTCGATGCGCTCTATATTGGCGGTATAGACGATATGGGTGTCGTAGTCGCGCGTTTCGATGTTGGTCATTGTGACGTAGTCGACCCGTGCTCCATCATGATCGATCTCCAACCGAACGAAGCCATTGTAGTTGCCATTGGTCCAAACGACCTCACGGTTGGTCTCCGCCATCAGCACATCGTATCTTCCGAGTCCCTCGCGGCCCAGGCTGAGCAGCCCCCTCGGCGACGTGATGCCGGTCGTGCCAAGTTCCACGCCCATGCTTTGTCCACCGTCGTCATAAAGTGCGTTGGCCCAGTAGCTGTGACTGTCGCCGGAGATAACCAGCAGGTCGGTGACGCCGGCATCCTTCGCGATGTCATAAAACCGCTCGCGTGCTACGGGATAACCGTTCCACGCATCCAGATCAACAACGGCGTTCAGCGCGCCCACCTGCCTGCTACTGTCTAGCGTACGACGACCCTCGTCATCCAGTTCCGCTCGAAGCGTATCGAACCACGGATCGTCCAGTCGTGGTGCGCGCCGCCTGGCCATCACCGATTGGTTACCGATTATTCGCCAACGGCGATTGGCTTCGACGGACTCCCTGAGCGATGCCGCAAGAAAGGCTTCCATTTCCGTCGACAGGAAGTTTCGGTCGTCCGCGCCAACGACGTCACGATAAAACGCCTCGGCATCGTCGGCAGACTCGAACCGGTTGAGATCACCCCATTCGATCTGCTTGCTACGCCCGGTGTGTCTGCTCTCGAGGGTAACGATGCTTGCCAGGTCGCCAAATCGATAATGGCGCCAGTATTTTTCCATGGGCTGTCGGGGGAGCGGATCCCTGACCGGCATCCATTCAAAGAATGCCTGCAAAGACGCCGCACGACGATCAAACCAGTCTCCTTCATCGCCCTGGTGGTTCTCGGCGCCTTCCATCCATGGATTGTTGGCCGATTCGTGGTCGTCCCAGATGACGATTAACGGATGCCGGCCGTGCATCGCACGCGAGCCTTCGTCCGACTTGTATTGCGCGTGGCGCGTACGGTAATCCTGAAGACTCAGGATTTCATGGCGTGGCTCGTGAACGCGGTTAAGGCGCCTGCCGGTCTCGCCGCCGTAACCATCTTCACTGTACTCATATATATAGTCACCCAGGTGGGCCACAACATCGATATCCGGGTCATTCGCAATCGCCTCGTAGGCGTTGAAGTAACCAAAGGGATAATTGGAGCAACTGGCTACCGCGATGACGAGACGCTCCATGTGGCCATCGGACAAGGTCTTTGTCCGGCCAATCGGTGACGTGTTGCCATCGGCAACGAAGCGGTAAAAGTAGGACTCGCCGGGCGCCAGGTTTTCCGCGACGACTTTAACCGTGTAATCGCGATCGGCGCTGGCAATGGCACGGCCACTGGCGGCGATTTCCGAAAACGCCGTATCGCGAGCGACCTGCCATTCAACCCCGGCGGGCTCACCCATGCCGCTGACCCGGGTCCAGATGACCACACTCTCCCTGTCGGGATCGCCGCTCGCAACGCCGTGCGCAAAGCTGATGTTCGAAACCCCGGGATCGTCCGGTTTACTGCAGGCTGCCGGTAACAACAGCGTGGAAGAGAAGCCGATGAGCGCCTGTCTGCGCGAGATTTTCCTGGACATAAGTCACTCCGCCTGTCCCGAAAGGTCACTATACCTTCGGACGCTCAATGCGGGACAGTAATTGGTCAAATGACGGGCATTCTATGGGGCCGGAGCGCGTCGAAGACCCCCCGTTCCTGCTGGTTTCAGAAGCCTACCGGTTTGCCCCGGGTCGTATCAGGTCGACGGCGGTCTTTGCGCCGTGCTTCGGAGGTAGGCGAGATTCTCCGGCTCGAATCGCAATGGCGCTCGCCGGATCAATGACTCGAGCACGGCGACGTCCGCCGTGTTGCCCTCGGCCAGCATCGTCAACTGGTCTCGCGTAACCGGGAAAATCGGCAGCCAGCCAAACAAAGTCGCCGCCAGCTTCATGAGGGCAATCGGGCAGGGCAATATCCACTTCTTGCGGCCGACCGCCTCGGCAATCGTGTGAATCATTTGCGTCCAGGACAAGTCCTCGGGTCCACCGAGAACATAAGTTTTGTCGACTGTCGATGGGTGCGCCAGTGCAGCGGTGAACGCACTGGCGACGTCGGCAACGTGTACCGGCGACATCATCACCGCGCCGGTGACGGGACTCAGACCCGTGAAGAAACCGATTGCCGGCCAGGGAACACGTACCATGTCACGGCATAGCTGGGTCGCAATCTCCATCCTTCCATGCGGATCACCGAAAATGACCGACGGACGAAAGACGGTGGCGGCCAAACCGCTGGCAAGGACGTATTCTTCGGCACGAGCCTTGGTCGACTGATACGGTGTACCTTCGGCATAAACGCCATTGGCGCTCATCAGCAGGAAGCGGTTAACACCACATCGCC
>CAZVWF010000029.1:5247-29573 GCA_964630795.1 uncultured Woeseia sp.
ATGTAGTTGCCGACGAATCCCGTGCCTCCGATCAACGCTACTTTCATAATTGGGTACCTCTACTTAAGTGGCCACCTCGTCATGCGCGGATTTTCGAGTCAGGTCGCCGCTTCCAGGTTTTTTTTCTTCAGGCGCCCTTCGCGCCTGCGCTCACCCTCCGCCAGCAACTTCTTCCGCAGACGCATGGCGGTCGGCGTAATTTCAACAAGCTCGTCATCGTCGATGAATTCCAGCGCCTGCTCGAGCGAGTAATTAAGGGGTGGCGTCAGCTGAATATTTTCGTCCGAACCCGACGCCCGAATGTTGGTGAGCTGCTTGCCTTTGGTCGGATTGACCGGCAGGTCGTTGCCACGTTTGTGAATGCCGACGATCATGCCCTCGTACACCTCGACGCCGTGCCCGATAAACAAGGAACCACTGTCCTGCAGATTGTAGAGCGCAAACGCGAGCGCTTTGCCCTTTACGTTGGAAACCAGCACGCCGTTCTTGCGCTGACCGATGTCGCCATTGACGCGTGGCGCATACTCGTCGAAAACGGAATGCAGCAAACCGGTGCCCGCGGTATGTGTCAGGTACTGGGTCCGGAACCCGATGAGGCCTCGGGCGGGAATGCGATACTCGATACGAGTTCGCCCCCTGCCATCGGGCACCATGTTGAGAAGCTCGCCCTTGCGATCCGCCATGCGAGTCATCACTGCGCCCTGGTGTTCTTCATCGAAGTCCAGCGTCACAAGCTCCCAGGGTTCACAAAGAACGCCGTCGACTTCTTTCTCAATGACTGTCGGTCTCGAGACAGCAAGCTCGTAACCCTCCCGCCGCATCGTTTCAATCAGCACCGACAGGTGCAGCTCGCCACGGCCTGACACGCGAAACTTGTCGGGGTCGTCCAGCTGTTCCACACGCAGCGCGACATTGTGCTTCAGTTCGGTTTCGAGTCGCTCCTTGATCTGCCGACTCGTTAGAAATTTGCCGTCCTGGCCGGCAAAGGGGGACTTGTTGACCTGGAAAGTCATGCTGATTGTCGGCTCGTCGACCTTCAGTGCAGGTAACGGATCAGCTGCATCACGATCGCATATCGTGTCGGAAATCTGCAGGTCATCGATGCCGCTGAATACGACGATATCCCCTGCCCCGGCCTCCTCGACCGGCACACGTTCAAGTCCGTTGAAGCCATACAACGTTGCGAGCTGTGCGTTCCTGGTCGACCCATCCGGCTGGGCAATCGTGATACGGGATTTTGCACTTGCGATGCCCCGACTGACGCGACCGATCCCCATGACACCCAGATAGGCGCTGTAATCCAGGCTCGACACCTGGAGCTGCAACGCACCATCGAGTTTCACCTCGGGTGGCGGTACGTGTTCGACGATGGCTTCGAGCAACGGCATCGTGTCACCGCTGCGAACGCCGGTATCCAACCCGGCATAGCCGTTCAATGCCGAAGCGTAAACGACAGGAAAGTCGAGCTGAGTCTCGCTCGCACCGAGGCGGTCAAACAAATCAAAGGTCTGGTCGAGGACCCAGTCAGGCCGTGCTCCGTCCCGATCGATCTTGTTGATGACAACGAGCGGCGTAAATCCGTAGGAAAACGCCTTCTGCGTGACAAATCGCGTCTGCGGCATCGGCCCCTCGACGGCATCGACCAGTAACAACACACCGTCCACCATCGAAAGGACTCGCTCGACCTCGCCACCGAAATCGGCATGACCCGGGGTATCGACAATATTGATATGCCAGTCCTGCCACTGGATCGCCGTGTTCTTCGACAGGATCGTTATCCCGCGCTCTCGTTCCAGCTCATTCGAGTCCATGACGCGTTCGGGCACCGCCGCCCGTTCGTCCAGCGTGCCGGACTGCTGGAGCAGGCGATCGACCAGCGTGGTCTTTCCATGATCGACATGCGCGATGATCGCGATATTGCGAATTTTCTCGGTTGGGAACATGTTGGGGTGGTGCCGGAAAGGTGGCGCATTATAGCGGCAAAACGCAGTGCCGTTAGTCATTTTCGGCCGGCGCCGTCCGTCCGGCGATTGCCAGGCCGGAAAGCTCGAAGCTTCAAAAAGAAAAGGCCCCTTGTCGGGGCCTTTGGCTTTTTTGGCGCGCCCGGAAGGATGGGCCACAGGCCTGTCGTCGCTTCGCTCCTCGGTGCGAACCGGCAGCCCTTCGGGCTGCATAGGTTCGAATACTTACGAATTGCCAAACAAAAAAGGCACCCACAAGGGGTGCCTTTCTTGTATGGCGCGCCCGGAAGGATTCGAACCTCCGACCACCTGGTTCGAAGCCAGGTACTCTATCCAACTGAGCTACGGGCGCATTGTTGTAGTCGCGCATTCTACGCGGAACCGAAGCATTCGAATATAGCAACTATCGCGATTCCGAGCGGGGCAAGTCGTCGCCTCGTGTCATCCTGTTGCATTCGCCGACCATCGCTTATCATCGGGCCAGTCCAACAAAGACAAGCCGGGGGAACGCCAATGCTGCGCAGAGCTTGCATCATCACGCTATCGCTTTTCTCATCCGTCGCTATTGCGCAGGCTGTATTACCGGACGTACCGGAAGGCGTGCAGGCGATCTCACTGCTGGGTGAGGAATTGCGCTCGGGGGCGCCGAGTGAGCGACTGCTGGAGAATCTTGCCACTGCCCGTGCAAATTACGAGAACGATCCCGACGATACCGACAACATCATCTGGCTGGGCCGGCGCATCGCATACACCGGCGACTACCGTGGCGCGATAGAAATATTTTCTGAGGGTATCGAAAAGCACCCCACCGACGCCCGCATGTACCGTCACCGCGGTCATCGCTACATCTCGGTCCGTGAGTTTGATCGGGCTATCCGCGACTTCGAACGTGCTGCAGTATTGATCGCTCAAACGGAAGACGCGGTCGAGCCGGACGGTGCCCCGAACCCGGCGGGCATCCCGGTCAGCACCCTGCATTCGAATATCTGGTACCACCTTGGTCTCGCGCACTACCTGAAGGGCGACCTCGACCTGGCACTGCAGGTTTACGAAATGTACCGGCCAGCTATCCCCAACGACGACATGCTGGTCGCCTTCACGCACTGGCACTACATGAGCCTGCGGCTGCAGGGACGTGACGATGAGGCCCGCGCCATTCTCGAACCCATCCATGAGGACATGAATGTCATTGAAAGCATGCCCTATCACCAGCTATGCCTCCTTTACAAAGGCGAGAATGAAACAGGAACGGTCCTGGGCTCGAACATCACGGCCGCTGGTGGTGACTCTGCAATGTACGGCATCGCCAACTGGCATTACTACAGTGGCCGGCATGACGACGCTAGGGCCGGCTTCGAGGAGATAATCGAGAAAAGTGGCTGGGCGTCGTTTGGCCGCATCGCCGCCGAATCGGACCTGTCCAGGAAGTTTCCGTGAAGGGCCGCATGAATCGACTACAATGGGCTCGTTATCCTGAACCCAGCCGGAGCCGCAACAACCAATGAGAATTCCAGGCATCCTGGCTCAAATATGCGCGCCCCTGCTGATCGTCGCGCTGCTTTTAGCCCCTTTTGATGACTTGTTTGCGGAATGGACGGCGCCTGAAGCATTGCAGGATGCCGTCGACTCGCTGGATGACGATCAATCTGCGTTTGTGACCTCGGGTGACATCCTGAAATACATCCCCGAAAGGCAGCTCGAACATGAACTCGAAACGCGCGACCCGGCCAGCCTTGCGTCGTTCATAAACGACCTGATGTCGCTTGATGCCGCGATGGGCTACGACCCCGAAAGGGACATGGGCGCCATTCCCCTTAATCTCACGAGCCGGAACTTCAGGGGCACCGGCGTGCCGACGCCTCCTTTGCTGCGGGACTTTCATCGTGAACCGGGACCGTTCAGTGTGCATCGCTACCTGTTTCCCGAGTCAGGCATACCGACCTTCGGTGGCGCACTGGTTGCGATGTACCCCGAAGACCTGATCGCCGGCAAAGTCGATGTCGCCATCGTCGGCGTGCCCAGCAACATGAGCAGCGGCCGCCGCGACGCCGGTTGGGGTCCGGATGCAATGCGTGGGCTGGATACGATTGCCACGCCAGACATACAGTCCCTGGTCAAACCGCTCGAAGCATTGTCGGTCGTCGACTACGGCGATTTCGACTTTGACAATTTGAGTGTGGAGAAGACTGTCACCCACGTTGCAGAGATGGTTGCCGAAACGGCCGCAACGGGAACAGTTCCGATGATCGTTGGAGGCGATACCTCGCTGCTTTATCCCGGAGTTAAAGGTGTTGCCGAAGTTCATGGCGCCGAAAACGTAGGCCTGCTGCATTTCAGCGCACATCCCGACGCCGAGCGACATGGTGCACACACGATGTCAGACCGGCAGGCACTGTTCGGTCTGCTCAATGAAGGCATCATCGACGGCAGCAACACCGTCCAGGTCGGTCTTCGCGGTCCGGACGTCGATGTCGATACCTTGCAATGGTTGCGTGACCAGGGCGTGCGCTATCACACGATGGCCGAAATCCAGCGGCGTGGCTTCGACAACGTGCTCAGACGCATGACGCGTGAAGTCGATCGTGGCCCGGACAAGTTTTTCGTCTCCATCGATGTCAGCGCCATCGATCCCACCGATCTCATCGCGGCAGGACGGGCGACGCCGAACGGACTGCGACTGGACGAGGTCACCCAGGCCATTCGCCACGTATGCGCATCCAAGGAAATCGTTGGTTTCGAAATTACAGACCTGGCCGTATACCTGGATTTTTCAAAGCGATCCGTGATGCATGCCAATGCCGTCCTGAATGCGTGCCTCAATGGCATCGCTGTGCAGAAGTCGGGGCTTGATGCCGACTATGTACATCCGCTTGCACTCGACCATGGGCAACGCTGATATGGATACAGGAACAAAGTTGATGCCCGTATTACGAACATGGGTTGTTGCGATAGCAATACTGGTTGCGAACCCACTGCTCGCCCAGCAAGAGACTATCGAAATGCCCGGGCACGTTGTCGGTACCGGTCCGTATCCGTTTGAGACCACGGACCCGCGAATCCAGGAGCGTCCGCCGATTGAATTGCCGGAAAGTGTCGCACCGAAACTCGCATTGCTGAGCGCGGAAGAAATCGACTTCCTGAAAAGTGGCGACGCGCGCCAGTATGCGGGCGGACCTGACGAGACGATCGAGGCACTCAACGAACGCACCCCGGAGGCGGTAAAGGCCTGGGTCGGTGCAATGATGCAAATATATTCGGCGTATGAGTACGTTGAAGGACGCGATCTGCCAAATATCCCGCTCAACACCCGTTCGCCGGAATTCAATGCATGGCGTACGATTCGGCCGCGATCAATGGACCCTGCTCGCGAGGCAGGTGCATTGCCACTGGGCCGCTACGATGGTCGTGGCGGACCGCCTACCTTCGGTGGTTACCCGATGGCCTTGACCATGGAGGACCTGGTTGCCGCCGAGGTGGATGTTGCGATTCTTGGTGCACCGTTGAACATGGGTTCGAGCTGGCGGGATTCCGGCAGACAGGCAACAACGGATCTGCGACTGCACGGCCGATACATGGGCGGCTCGGATCAGTATGCGATGGTCAATTCCAGTCGCGAACTCAACATCGTCGACTATGGCGACGTCGCAATCGATAACGACAGCACCGAGCGTTCCATGCAGCACGTACGAGAGGTGGTGCGGGAAATTGCCTCCACCGGCACGATCCCTTTCATCGTGGGCGGTGATCACTCTCTCGAATATCCGAATGTCGCTGCCCTTGCCGACGTGTACGGCAAAGAGAAGGTGTCTGTCATTCATTTCGACTCTCACTATGACGCCTGGTGGGGCGGCGATGGTCACCTGATCCATCATGGTTACCCGGTCTATCGCCTGATCAATGAAGGACATGTGCGCGGCGCCGACTATATCCAGGTCGGGCTGCGCTCGGGCGGCCTGGACAAGACGGCCTTCCAGTGGATGCGGGAAATCGGCATGCGTTATCACAACATGGCCGAAGTAGAAGTTCGCGGTTGGGACGCGGTCATAGAACGTGTCCTCGCAGAAGCTACCGAGGAAGATCGCAAGTTGCATATCTCCTTCGACATCGATGTCCTCGATCCCGCATTCACGCCCGGCACAGGCACGCCGGTTCCCGGCGGTCTGAATATGCGCGAAGCGATTGAAATCATCCGCCGCCTTTGTGCGGAATCAAACGTCGTCGGTTTCGACCTGGTCGAACTGCACCCGGCGCTGGATCCAACGTACAAGACAACGTTCAACAGCGTACACATCATCAAGGCCTGTCTCACCGGCATTGCGATGAATCGAAAAGGCCTCACGGCTGTTCATTACCTGAGCCCGCTGACGTCGGAACATGCAGTTGACGACTACTATGGCGACCAGCAGGAGTACCTCGACCGAACCACAGCGGAAGAAGAACAAGAAAGCGAAGGAACAGACGAGTCCCAAGAATAGGCATCGTCTCTCATATTTCAGGGGAAATTGTGAAAAGGTATTTTTTTATCGGCGTTCTGGCGTTCATGTCATTGTCGCCTGCCAACGGTCAAAGCTTTGCGGGTTATGACGGTGACTTCCCGGAAAGCGCCAGGGCCTACTACCACCAGATGGTGCCGATGCGCGACGGCGTCCGCCTGGCCACCGACGTCTATTTGCCAGCTGAGGGCGGCAGCTATCCCACACTGCTGGTTCGCGATATCTATTCGAACGGGTCCACGTCCGTTCGCCTTCGCTATGCAAAGTTTGCGACGGCTAACGGCTACGCATTCGTCTTTCAGTCTTCGCGAGGGCGTTACGACTCCGAAGGTGAGTGGTACCCCTACTTCAATGAAATCAATGACGGCGACGATACGCTGACCTGGATTGCCGACCAGCCCTGGTCGAACGGCAAAGCAGGTATGTTCGGCACCTCGTATCTCGCCTCCGTGCAGTGGCTGGCCGCCATCAACGGCAACCCCGCACTGGTCGCCATCGCACCCGCGATGAGTCCGGGCAACTACTATCGCGACGTCGCCTATCCCGGCGGGGCATTTTCGCTGTTATCCCGTGCCCGCTGGGGGATCAGCCTCGCGGGGAGCCGCACCAATATGTCGTTTCCTGTGGACTGGATCGGCGGCATCGGTCATCTGCCACTGGAGACACTGGCGGAGAGCGTCGGCTTCAATGTGCCGCATTTCCAGGACTGGCTGGCACATCCCTCCTATGACGAATTCTGGACACCGCTGAACCTCGAGGCCCGCGCAACGGAAATGTCCGTCCCGGCACTGAATTTCGGCGGCTGGTACGACGTGTTCCTGCGCAGCACGATCGGCAGCTACAAGACCATGACGGAACAGGCTGCATCCGACACGGCTCGCAACGGGCAGCGCCTGGTAATCGGCCCCTGGCCGCATGGCTGGAACGCATCGCAAAAAGTGGGTGACGTCGACTTTGGCGAAGATGCGCTGATTGAAGTCGAACCGATGTTGCTGGAGTGGTTTGACTACTGGATGAAGGACGGTCCGGAACCGCAGGGTGCGCCCATTCGCCTGTTCATCATGGGTGAGAACGTCTGGCGTGATGAACAGGAGTGGCCACTCGCCAGGACCGAGTATCGGCCAATGTATCTGCACGCCGACGGGTGGTTGACAGAAACCGCACCGGCTGGGGCCGGTTCCCTGGATTACGCCTATGACCCGATGGACCCGGTGCCAACCCTCGGCGGCAACATCATGGAACCGACATTGCGTGGGCCGTACGACCAGTCTCCTCTTGATGATCGCGAGGATGTCCTTCGGTTCCTGTCGGCACCCTTCGAGGAAGCCACCGAGATCACCGGCCCCGTGTCTGCAGAAATCTATGCCACGACCGATTCTCGCGATACCGATTTCATGGCGAAGCTGATCGTCGTAAAGCGGGATGGCATGGCCTTCAATCTCGTCGACGGCGTGATCCGGGCACGATACCGGGAGGGGTTTGAGAAAGAGAAACTCATCGAACCCGGCAAGACTTACAAGTACACGATCGACCTTTGGGCGACGAGCTATCTCCTGTCGCCGGGTGACCGGTTGCGACTGGACGTGACGAGCAGCAACTACCCCCGGCTGGCAAGGAACCTGAATACCGGTGCGCCGTTCGCGCAAACCAGTGAAATGAAAGTCGCAAACCAGACGATCCACCTGAGTGAAGAGTATCCCTCGAAGCTCATATTGCCTTTCATACCGAGATAATCCGGAGCGTAACCGTGAATCGAGTCCTGCTTGTCGTACTCTTTGTTCTGAGTGTCCCTTCCATGGCGCAGGATGCGCACCGGGAAATTATTCGGAAGAAGCTCCAGGCTGACCTCGAAGCGGTCATTGACAACTACGAAGGTGTCGCTGGTGTTCACATCATCGACCTGAGCAATGGAGATCGCTGGGGATATCGCGACGACCTGCAGTATCCGCAGGCCAGTGCGATCAAGGTGCCTGTTCTCCTCGAATTGTTTCGGCGTGCGGAATCCGCACCCGGACTCTTGCGGAAACGCGTCGAAATGACCGATGAAGTGCGTACGCTGGGCAGCGGGGTTCTTCGCTACCTCACGGATGGCGGTTCGTCCTTGTCACTTGAGGATTACGCGATCTACATGATCAAGTATTCGGACAACACCGGCACCAATGTGTTGATTGACGAACTTGGCATGACGAAGATCAATGCCCTTTCGGCATCGTTGGGTGCGGAACACACCCTGCTGCAACGCAAGATGATCCGGCCCGACCAGTCAGCAATCGGCAATGAAAACCTGTCTACGCCGAGGGATGCGGCCGCCATCATGGAGCGCATCGCCACTTGCAACCTGCCGATGAGCCTCTCAGCCTGCGCGCGTGTCCGCGAAATCCTGGAGATGTATAAAGACGGCCCGATCAGGACGCCCGTTCCGGAGGATGTCGCCATCGCATTCAAGCCCGGCGGCATCACCGGTGTCAGTACGGTCTGGGGAATCGTGGACGTGCCCGACAGGCCCTACGTGATCGTGGTCATGTCAAATTACGGCGGCAACGGCGGTGCCGTCATCGAATCAATCTCCCGCCTTGCCTATGACTATTTCAGTCGTCTATCCGGTATCACGGAATACGGGACGCGGGTGCCGCTGGACGTCAAAGACGCTGCACAACAGCCGCGTTGATGCCACGGCACATCGACGATCGGATACACGCCAATACCATAGTCAATCGCACAGACTTCGCCATCATTGTTTTCGGCGACGTCCAGGACCCATCGGCATGCGGCACCGTTGAACGTCCAATTGATGGCGCAACAGGCGATGGCCTTTACTGGAGTTCACATTCAGGAATCCGCATTGACTGAATCGGGCAGCGAATATAGCGTCAGGCAAAATTGTCGGGGGAAATTCACTTGAGCCAGGAACTGGAAACCACGACGGCGCGTGTCGTTGTCATTGGTGGTGGCGTCGTCGGCTGCAGCATCCTGTATCACCTGGCAAAGGCCGGCTGGCGGGATGTCGTACTGCTTGAACGCGACGAACTGACATCCGGTTCATCCTGGCATGCGGCAGGCAGCCTTTTCTCGCTTACCAGCCCTGCCAATGTTTCGATTTTGCAGAAATACGCCCTCGACGTTTACACAACGCTCGGCGAGGAAAGCGGCCAGGACTGTGGCTTTAACAAGACTGGCGAGTTATGGCTGGCCCTGACAGACGAGGAACTCGAATCCAACCGGGTGATTCGCGCCCAGGGACGGCGAAACGGCATCATGGCCGAGTTCATCTCCCCTGCCGAAGCCGTGGAGATGGCACCGATCCTGAATCCCGACGGCCTGAAGCCCGTGCTCTTCGAACCGGATGCGGGCTACTGCGACCCCGCCAGCGTGACGCATGCCTTTGCAAAAGCCGCACGTAATTACGGCGCCAAAGTGCACCGATTCACACCGGTCATCGAAACGAATCAACTCGACAGTGGCGAGTGGGACGTGGTCACCCCGAAAGGCACCATTCGCGCCGAGTACGTGGTGAACGCCTCCGGGCTGTGGGCACGCGAGGTCGCTGCGCTCGCCGGTATCACGATGCCGCTCATGCCGGTTGAACATCACTACATGGTGACCGAGGCCATTCCCGCGATCGAATCGATGACAACGCGAATGCCGGAAATCAGCTTTTCGGAGGCAAACGTGTATGCCCGGCAGGAGGGCGCCGGCATGCTTCTTGGCGCCTATGAAAACCGGTGCACGCACTGGGCGGAGTCGGGAACGCCGCTCGATTTCGGTCACGAATTGCTGCCGAACGACCTCGAAAGAATGGAGGACAACCTGGCCCAGGCGATCGAGCGCATGCCGTGCCTGGGCGAAGTGGGCATCAAGCGAATCATCAATGGGCCGATGATCTTTTCCCCGGACCTGGGCCCGCTCCTGGGGCCCCACCCCGCACTGCGAAACTACTTCTGTGCCACGGGCGTCATGACCGGGTTCAACCAGGGACCGGGTATCGGCAGGGAGCTGTCCGCCTGGATCATGGAAGGTGAACCGTCGATGGACCTGAGCTTTTGGGACGTTGCGCGATTCGGTGACTACGCCGACACTGAATACACCCGGGCACGCACGCGGTTCTGGTACGAGAACCGTTCTGCCAGGGTCTATCCCTACCAGGACTTCGACGCCGGCCGTCCCGTTCGAAAAACCGCGTTGTACGACGCCCTGGAAAAGGAAGCTGCGGTCTTTGCGGAGTACGACGGGTGGGAAGACCCCGTGTATTTTGCGCGTAACGAGACGGAAAAAAGACCCGACTATTCGTTTAGCCGAACCAACTGGTTCGGTGTCGTCGGCGACGAGTGCCGGACCGTACAAAATGCTGTCGGCCTGTTCGAGTTTTCAACCTTCGCCAAGTACGCCATCAGCGGACAGGATGCAGAGTCCTGGTTGAACGCCGTGTTCGCCAATCGGGTTCCGGTCAAAACGGGCAAGATGACCCTGATGCCGATGTTGAGTCCGAAGGGTCGGGTGATCGGTGATTTCACACTGGCCCGTTTCGGCGACGGAGATTTTCTGCTCGTCGGCGGTGGCGCAATGCAGCGAATTCATATGCGCTGGTTTCTCGACCACGTCGGTGACCGCGACGTCACGATCAGGAACATGAGTGACGACTATGCCGGCCTGCACCTTGCCGGCCCCAATGCGCGTTCTTTGCTCAGCGCCATTACAACGGCGGATGTGTCGAATGACGCGCAACCTTTCCTGTCCGGACAGCGCATCGAACTGGCAGGCGATGTGAAGACGATTGCATTGCGCGTATCGTTTACGGGCGAACAGGGCTTTGAATTGTATTTTCCGAGCTCGTACGCACTCGACGTCTACGACGCGATACGCGCTGCGGGTACCGAATTCGATTTACGGCTGATCGGTTCACATGCACTGATGTCGCTTCGACTGGAGAAAAGTTATCCGAGCTGGGGGTTTGACCTGACGTCCGACTACTACCCGAACGAGTGTGGCCTCGATCGATTCGTTGCGAAAAACAAGGAATCGTTTATTGGCAGCAGGGCCTTGTCAGAACAGGGCAAGCCCCGCGAGGAGATCGCAACATTTGCTGTCGACGCGGCTGATGCAGACGCCTACACCGGTGAACCGATCTACTGTAACGATGAATTGGCGGGTTACGTCAGTTCAGGCGGATACGGCTATCGCCTGGAGCAAAGCCTGGCGCTGGGATATCTCGGGCCGGAGTACCGCGATCCGGCAAATGAATTTGAAATCGAGATCGTCGGTGAACGACGTGCCGCCAGGATGACTCAAACATCGCCTTACGACCCGCAAGGAGCACGTGCGAGGGGCTAGTTTCGCTGTGCGTGTATCCAGCGTAGTTGCAATGTGACCCCCACGACGAACAGCGCCAGCAGTACCAGGTAGGCCGTTTGCATGACGGGATCCTCGATGGACGTCAACACCGGGTTACCGACCGGCAAACGCAGCAGGCCATCCGTTACCGCGGGGATGCTGTGAAACAACAAGGTCGCGGTATAGCTGAGTGCCCGCAGGTACCTGCCCCAGCTTCCGAAAAGGCCCGTCGATCCGGCCAGCGTGCCGGCCGCAAGCGCACCCAGGGTCAAGATAGCGAGCGCATGCCCGGCCCCGAACCCGCCGTGCTGATAGATTGCGAGCGCAGTGGCTGCAGTGATGAGGGTTGCAGCAAGGTAGATCAGGCCCGACCGGTTCCCAGGCACAATTTCTTTGTATTGGTAAAGCGTATAGGCACCACTCGACAGGGCGATAATCCCCATCACGGTGTGAAACCATCCCAGTGCGGTCATTGCAGGCATGCGCGCGATCCTTGCTGATTGTCGAAGCCAATCATAGCAACTCGATGAACACTGGCGGTAGCGGCGACTTTCTCCTAGATTGATCACCTGACGCAATCAGGAGACCGGACATGCACAGATTCTCGTCGGGATGCACGCTTTTGCTGTTGGTGAGTCTGCCGCTGGCCGGCCAGGAACCCATCGAACTCGTGTCAGAGGTGCATCTCAACGAGCACGATGTGCCATGGCCCGAGCCGGTTAGCATCGACACCAGTGGCATGTCGCAAGAGGCAGCCGTTCGCGCGCAGGACTTCCGGCGGCTGGGCGAAGTAATGCGCTGGAAAACACTCATTGGCACCGGGGGTCGATTTGGCGAGGGGTTACCCGATCCGGACATCGGCTTCGGTGTCGGCGAACTCGGACCCGGCGCCATTTACCCGCCCCACAAACACCCGGCGCCTGAGCTTTACTACTTCGTTTCCGGCAGCGCAAAGTGGACCGTCGATGGCGAACAGTTCATCGCAACGCCCGGATCGACGGTCTATATGAAACCGAATGCCGTTCACAGCCTCGAGGTCATCTCGGAAGAGAAAGCCGTCGTCGTCTGGGCCGATTGGTCACCGAACGGCGATATGGAAGCCATGCGCGGCGGGTACGAATTGCTGGAGCACGTGCCGGAACAGCCAGCGCAAGCCAGGATCAACCAATCCAATTAAGCGGTTTCATGTTGCTTCGCCAGGGCACGCCGCACACCTGTCCGAAAATTGTCGAGCGCTTTGCATTACACTGCCTGCACGCGAGCGCCTATCGTCCCTTGTAAGCGACATTAAACACCCGGAGGACAGTCCTGGATGAGTAAAGACGGCAACAAGCTGGTGCATCATCGCACCGAGTTCGACGACTGGCGGTCACTGACTATCGGTATATACATGGCGCTGGTCGGCTATGCCGTCATGGTCGGCCTGCCCGTCATCAGCACATCGTGGGTCGACAACCTGGGCTTGTCAGAAGTCGAGGTGGGACGAATCGCCGGCGCCGACCTGGGTGGGCTCGCAATTGGCGCCATTCTCTCCGCCTTGTTCGTTGCCAAACTCGATCGCCGCTATATGGCAGTCGCTGCGGCCTTGTTCACCATAGCTGCCAACCTGCTGTGCATCTTCTACCAGAGCTACGAAGCCATGCTGGCCCTTCGACTGGCTGCAGGCATTGGCGCCGGTGTCTACACCGGTATTGCAATCGCTACGATTGGCGGGCACTCCCGGCCCGCTTTCGCATTTGGCATGGAGCTTTTCGCCTTCGCCGGATCGCAAGGGGCCGAACTGGCATTGCTGCCCTACCTGACGATCACGGGCGTCTATATTGCGTTGATTCTTTCCTATGTCGTCGGGCTGCTGTTCATTTCCTGGCTACCAAGACGGCCGGCCGACAAGACACTCGATATCGAGGTGGATGTCGAGGAGTCCGGCGGCGCGCATCACGTCGAGCACAAACACGTACCGGCCTATGTGCCCTGGATGGTGCTGGCAGCGATTGTTCTCACCTATATCAACATCGGCGCTTACTGGACTTACATCGAGCTTTCGACCGTCGACACGGCTGCGTCTCCTGAATGGGTCGCGAGTATGTTGTGGGTGTCGTCCGTGTTCTCGGTGTTCGGCTGCCTGGTTGCCGTATTACTTAGTAATCGCTTCGGGCTGGCGCGACCGCTTTTGGTGACGCTCGTGTTCCAGGCCAGTATCGTGATTATGCTGGTCTTCGGCATCACGAATGCCACCGTCGCGTTCAGCATGTTTTTCTTTAACTTCTGCTGGATCTTCGTCGATATTTACCAGGCGGCGAACATCGCCAATGTGGATCACTCCGGACGGTTTCCGGCACTTATTCCGGCAGCGCAGGGACTGGGCAATTTTCTGGGACCGAACATCGCGGCAACGGTATTGGCCTATGGCTTCGGCTACGACGGCGTATTCATTATGTGTGCCGCCGCGTCGATTGCGGCGATGCTCGTCTATCTCTACATGTATCTCATGTTGAGAAAGACTATTCCCGAACTCGCCGACGCGTCCTGATACTGCGGCCTGCGCCCCGGCCACTTTGAACACAGCATGAAAGAAACCCGGGACAGCAATGAGCTCGCCTCAGTCTACATGCCTGCAGCCCTCGAGGGACTGGCTCACTTCCCTGTTGACGCAGGCGAAATCAAGCTTGTTACTCAATCCGAGAATGTGACATTCCGGGTTGTCGACGGTGACCACCGTTACGTATTCCGCTTGCACCGGCCCGGATACAACTCCCTGGACGAACTCAATTCCGAACGCGCCTGGACCGCTGCGCTGAACGAAGCAGGCATACCGGCCCCCGACTCGATCCTGGCACGAGACGGCAATCACTTCGTGCAGGTGACCATCCCGGCCACCGGGGAACAATGCTATGCGGGCATGACTCGCTGGCTGGACGGTATCCCGCTCAGTGAACACCTCGATACGCCCTCCGGCAGCAACCAGCGAACGACACTATTCGGCAGGCTCGGCGAACTGGCCGCCGCGATGCACAACCAGGCGGCGAACTGGCCGCTTCCGCCCGGCTTTACCCGCCCCCGCCTTGATGCCGAAGGCTTGCTGGGAGCGGTGCCGCGCTGGGGTCGATTCTGGGAACATGCAGCGCTTTCAGCAGTGGAGCAGAAGCTGCTGCACAAGTCCCGCAACGAACTTTGCAATGTGCTGGCCGACTACGGCGAAACACCTGATCGCTTCAGCCTGATCCATGCCGACATGAACGCGGACAACACGATTTACAACGATGGCAAACTGGCGATCATCGACTTCGACGACTCGGCGTTCGGCTGGCACCTCTACGACCTGGCCGCGATACTGATCGACGAAACGCAGGCCGCAGACTTCGAAACCATTCGAAGCGCGCTGATCTCAGGCTATCGAAGTGGCCGACCCATCGCCGACGCTGATGTCGAATGGCTGGACCGGTTTCTCCTGATCCGCGGCCTGGTCACGATCGGCTGGTTTCACCAGCGACCGGAGCATAGCGACTCCGAGCTTTTCCACCGATTGAAACACTGGGTGCTGGAGACCTGTGATGCAGGCAGCGAGTCCCGGTGACTGCAGCCCGTGCAGAGTCCTATAGGCGCGGTAGCCAGCACGGCTGGAAGACGCTGAGAATTCCTAAAGCGTGAATGACCGCCTGAACGTGCGCTAACATCGGTGATTCGGGCAGAAGAACAAAAAACCGGAACCCTGTTTGAGCGACTACGATGCCATCGTTATCGGGGCAGGCCATAACGGCCTGACCAATGCCGCTTTCCTCGCGAAAGCGGGTCTTCGAGTGCTCGTTGTCGAGAAGAATGACTATGTCGGTGGTGCGACGGTCAGTCGTGAACTTCATGACGGCTGGAAGTATTCGAATTGTTCCTATGTCTGCAGCTTGTTTCGTCCCGAGATCTATAACGCCCTGGACCTGGGCCGACATGGGCTGAAGGTCATTCCGCTGGTTTCGAGCATGACCTTCAAAGAGGACGGCGATTTCTTCGGCAGCTATCAGAACCCGCACATTCGTCGCCGTGAACTGATGCGTCACAGCCCGCGGGATGCAGACGCTGCTGTCAGGTTCGACGCGGACGTGATGCGCTGGTGCCGCCTGATTCGCGGCTTTCTGCTCAGAACACCACCCGACCCCGGTTCGCTTCGACCAAGGGACGCGTTCGAATTTGCCTACCTGTTGAAGAAGTTTTACGAGCTGAGTGAATCGCAGCTCTACGAGTTCATTCGCTTCTTCACGATGTCCATTGCCGAGTACCTGGAGAACTATTTCGAGAACGAGACCATACTCGCGCACTATTCCGGCGGCAGCATAATAGGTACAGGACTCGGCGTGTACTCACCCGGAACCGCCTACGTACTGCTGCACCATGCCATGGGCGATGTGGATGGCAACGTTGGCTCGTGGGGGTTCGCGCGCGGCGGCATGGGAGCGGTTTCCGGCGCACTCGCTGGCGCACTGAAGTCCTGTGGCGGCGAGATCCGTACCACTGCAGAGGTCGTCAACATCCAGGTGTCGGGCAATCGCACAACGGGCGTGGAGCTCGCAACCGGCGAGAAGCTTGCGGCGAAGATTGTCGTTTCAAACCTCGATGCCAGGCGAACGTTCACGCAGGTTATGAATGAAAATGATCTGCCACCCAGGCTCGTCAGGGCAGCAAAGAACTTCAAGATTCGTGGTTCCTCGGGGAAGCTGAATATCGCGCTCGATGGCATGCCAACGTTTCCTTCCTTACCGAAGGGCTCACCGTTGACGCTCGGGCACATGCATTTCACCGACACGCTTCGCCGCCTGGAGAAAGCCTACGACGACTGGAAGGATGATCGTTGGTCGGCCGATCCCTACTGCGACACGCTGATTCCCTCACAGTACGACCCGAGCCTGGCACCGCCCGGCAAACACATGATGACGGTGTTCGTGCAGTACTGCCCGGTCGAACCGGACGGCGGATGGACCGACGAAAAACGCGACCAGTTTGGCCAAACGGTTATCGACCAGATTGCTGACTACAGTCCCGACTTCAAGGACCTGTTGCTGGACGCAGAGATTCGCACGCCACGGGAGCTCGAAAATGAGGTTGGCCTGACGGAGGGCAATATCTTCCAGGGCGAACTGACTTTCGACCAGCTGCTGTTCAACCGACCGTTCCCGGGCTATGCCCAGTACCGCGGCCCGGTCAAAGGCATGTACATGTGTGGCTCATCGACGCACCCCGGTGGTGGTGTTATGGGCGCCCCCGGCGCGAACGCGGCACGCGAGATCCTTCGCGACCTGAAGCGCCCCGATACGACGCCCAAAGAGTTTAGCGATGACTAGGCATAACGATGTCATCGTAATCGGTGCCGGTCACAACGGCCTGGTCTGCGCGAATTACCTGGCCCGCGCAGGACTCAAGGTCATTGTGCTGGAAGCGTCCGGGTCGCCCGGTGGCATGATGGCGACACGAACGCTGGGCAGCGCCTATCGCTTTCCCGGCCTGGCACACACGGCCTATCCCCTGAATCCGGCCATCGTCGGTGACCTGAAGTTGACGCAGTTCGGATACTCGAACGGCAAGACGGCGAGAACCGTCGTTCTTGGCCAGGACGGTCGACACCTGTCGATCGACGGCGACACCATTAGCGCACAGGGACTCGCCGCGTCGGATGCCGACGCCTGGCCCCGTTTCCGCAAGCGTTACCTCGACTTCGCCCGCTCCCTGAAGCCGCTGTTTGAGCAGAAGCCGCCGCGCCTCAAGGACATGGACTTTGGCGACAAGACAGCACTCGCCAAACTCGGCTGGAACCTGCGAATGGGACTCGGCAAAGACGAAATGTACGAGTTCCTGCGGGTTGCAGCCATCAACATCTACGACGTCCTGAACGACGAGTTTGAAGACGACCGGTTGAAGGGTGCCATTGCTGCGGATGCTGTCATGGGCTCTGCCATGGGGCCGAGAACGCCCGGCACTGTTCTGACCTGGTTGCAGCGCCTTTACGGAGAATTGAATGGGGCGTTGTCGGTAAGCACGGGCGACATCATCGACGCACTGGTGCAGGCTGCGGAAGATGGCGGCGTCCACTTGCGTACCGGCGCGGCAGTGGATGAGATATTGATCGAGAACGACAGGGCCATCGGTGTCAGGCTTGCCGATGGTGAAAGGGTGAAAGCGAAAGTCGTGATCTCAAATGCAGATCCGCGAACGACATTTTCCCGGATGGTCGGCGCGCCCAGGCTTGATGCCATGTTCGCGAACCGCGTATCGCAGATCAGGGGTTCCGGCGTTGTTGGCAAACTGCATGTTGCGCTGAATGGCCGACCGCAGTTTACAAACCTCCCCGAGCCGTCTTGCGGCGACCGACTGCTGGTCGCGCCATCGATGCGCTATGTCGAACATGCATTCAATCCAGGCAAGTACGGTGAACTGCCTGAGCACCCAATGCTCGAGGTCACCATGCCGAGCGTTCACGAACCGACGCTGGCGCCGGAAGGCCATCACGTCATGTCGGTCAACGTCGCGTTCCTGCCGTACGCGGCCGAGGGGGGTTGGCAGCAACAACAATCGACCTATGCCGGCAGGATCATCTCACTGCTCGGCCAGTATGCGCCCGACCTGACCTCCATGATTGTCGATCATGAATTTCTCACCCCGGCCGATGTAGAGACGCAATACAGGGTGACAGAGGGACACTGGCACCATGGGGAATTGTCGATTCACCAGTCGTTCATGATGCGGCCCGTGCATGGAGCCGCGCAGTACGACACACCGATAGACAAACTTTATCTCTGCGGTGCGGGGTGCCACCCGGGCGGCGGTATTACCGGCCTGCCCGGCCGCGCCGCCGCGAAGCGTGTCATTGAAATGGGAGCCGCCAAGTGAGCATAGCCCCCGACCATTTTCGGCAAGCGCTGCAACGTACGCCGTTTCACGATCGCTTTGTCGAGCACTCCGTGAATGAAGAATGGATGGCGTGGAACACATACAAGGTTGCGCGCATCGTCGACAAGATCTCGACAGAATATTTCGCGGTCCGCAGCGGATGTGCGGTGATGGATCTCACGCCGATGGAGAAGTACCGGATCTCGGGGCCGGACGCCCGTGCGTATCTCGATCGATTGTTGACGCGAGACCTGTCCAGGCTGCGACCCGGACGCGTCACCTATGTTGTCTGGTGCAATGACGAGGGCAAGCTGATCGACGACGGCACACTGTTTCAGCTGGGCGAAACCGACTACCGCCTGTGTTCTCAACATCATCAGCTGGATTGGCTGCTCATGTCTGCAGAGGGATTTGATGTCCGTATCACTGTCGAGACGCACGATGTAGCTGCGCTGGCCGTACAGGGCCCCACGTCCTTTTCCGTTCTTGCCGCCGCAGGCATCGATGGTCTCGAGGATCTCAAACCATTCGGTATCAAGAACCTTCAGTGCAACAATGTCCCGGTCACCGTATCGCGAACCGGCTATACCGGTGACCTCGGCTACGAACTGTGGATGCGGCCAAATGATGCCCTGGCCGTCTGGGATGCGATATTCGGCGTGCAGGGTCAGTACGACATTCATGCAATGGGCCTGAACGCGTTGGAGATGGTCCGAATCGAGGCAGGATTCATCATGCCGGGCTTCGACTTCAACACCACCGAATCGACGGTGCGCAACGGCTACGACCGATCACCCTTCGAAGTCGGGCTTGGCTGGGTTGTCAACCTGGATAAGGGGCACTTCACAGGCCGGCGGGCGCTTAAAGCGGAACAATCGCGTCCGATTCAGCGACGACTCGAAAAACTGGTAGTCGAAGGTAACAAACCCGTCGGTGAATCGTTCATCTACAGCGGCAAGGACGGCCAGCAGGTTGGCGAGATCAAGTGCACCACCTGGTCACCTATCCTCAAGGCGAACCTGGCACTGGCCGATATCGAATACCAGGATGGCCGGCGACCTGGTGATCTTTGGGCTCGCATCGACTACCAGCGCGAATTGAAGTGGCACTCGACCTGGGCAAAGTGCGAAGCCCGCAGTAAACCCTTTTATATGCCGGAGCATCGCTCGCTCACCCCGCCGGCGACATTCTAGCTGTCGAGGAGCGACTCCCGGGACGTATCGATCGTTATCTCCGTTGCGCCGTCTTCGGCTGCGATACGAACATCGGCGTCACCAGTTGCGATGATGCGAAGGGTCGCCTTGTTCGTGCCGCATATCGTCACCACCCTCCCTATAAGCTGAAACACGTATTTCCCGGGCCCCGGCCGGCTTGATAACTTGCTCTATGAATTCCCGGGAAAGACCGCAGAAGAGCAACCTGCATGTCGACTTCCCGGAACTCTGGAAGAAGCCGGTCGACAGCCCGTATCCGCCATACGCCGACGACTTCCCGCATGAGCAACATCGACTCGGTCCATTCGGGCCGATACGTGCGTTTTACGAGCAGGGTCAGTCGCGCTGAATCCCGGATGCCCGTCAGGCACTCAACTCCTTGATCGCAACAACCAATGCGTCCAGTTCGGCCGGCGTTGTATAGATGTTTGGCGTGATGCGTAACCCGACCACACCCGGGCGATTGATGCCTACCGTGAAAATTCGGTAGTCCCGCATCAGGGTATCGGCCAGCTCCGTCGGGTCGTAGCCCTCAATGCCAACATTGCCGATACCCCCGTGCCGGTTCACATCCGCCGGCGTATTGATGATGACACGCGGCCAGCCCCGTAGCTGGCTTGTCCAGTATTGCTGCAAATACTTCAGGCGTGCTTCCTTGCGCTTCAATCCCAGTGCATGTTGATACTCCAGCGCATTGATGATCCCGAGATCAACATGGACCGGATCTGTGCCTATATGATTGAGTCGACGTATATCGTTTGCATCGAGGTCACCGGCCGCCAGCAATGGCCAGACATTGTCGATTTTGTCCTTACGGACGTAGAGCATGCCGGATCCTAGTGGCGCGCTGAGCCACTTGTGCAGGCTGGTGCCATAGTAGTCGCAATCGAGATCACTCATGCGGAAGTCAATGTGCGAATATGCGTGCGCGCCGTCGACCATAACCTCCACGCCACGTGCATGTGCCATGTCACAGATTTTTCGAATGGGCAGAACCTGGCCTGTGATGTTGATCATGTGACAGACCATTAGCAGACGGGTCTTTTCGGTGATCGCCGATGCATACAGATCGACGATTTCTTCATCGTTCTTCGGATGATTGGGCACCGACACCCGTCTGTTGACGACCCCGAAGCGGCGCGCGACCAGTTCGAAGTGGTTCAGCATGGCGCCGTAGTCCTGCTCAGCCATGACCGCTTCGTCACCCTCCTCCCAACTCATCCCGCCAATAACCAGGTCCAGGGACTCTGTGGTATTCCGGGTAATCGCAATCTCATCAGCAGAACAACCCACGACTTCGCCGATCCTGGTGGCGACCAGTCGCTTGTTCTTTTGCCGCGAATTACGCATGTAATACGAGCCTTCATAATTCACACGACGCATGTGCTGGATCTGGTGCTCCAGCGTCTCCTGCGGCATGAAACAGTAGTAACCGTTCTCGAGATTGATGTAGTCGGGCTTGATCGCGTAATCACCACGAACAGAACGCCAGAAATCTTCATCTGCGGCGACCTCCATCGGGCTCTTGCCATCAACCGCTGCAACGGCACTGCGCAGATGCGTGAATGCCAGCGGTGCCGCGAGTCCGACAAGGCCGGCGTTTTTCAGGAAGGTTCGTTTATCCATGGTTTTCTCTGTCAGGTTTTCTTCCGTGCAGTATAAAGCAATGGTATGTCTGTCGGCGGACAGGCGATTTGCCTGACATCACTGTAACCCCGTGACCCGAGGAAACAGTTCACTTTCCGGCGCGCACCAAACTTAATTCGCTCGAGACTCCAGCGCTCAACGACGCGATTGAATATCCCGCACTTATTGATTGTTGCAACACTGAAAATTCCTACTACGCTTAAAGAAAGGCGCAACATGGCGCCAGACAATCCAGCAAACAGAGGTAAAACAATGAAAAAAATCCTATTGGCCGCATCAACGGCGACACTCATCGCATTCTCCGGGATGCCAACAGTCCTGGCGCAGGATAATCAGCCGACCGCCCGTCCAATCGAAATGTGGGCGTGCTCCTTCAATGACGGCATGGACCAGGACGATATGAATGACGTCTACGAAGAAATCGACGAGGACAACGGAGATGCACGGTACGGGGCGTGGCAGCTTAACCCTTATTTGATTGGCAACCTCCCCAATGAATTTGACTTTCTCTACGTAGGTTCCTGGCAAAACGGTAACGTCATGGGTGAGGACCTGACGAGCATGCATACCGGTGCTTATGAAAGTAACGAGTCCTGGGGTGAGACCGTTACCTGTCCCGGATTGCTTTTTAACAGCTGGACCATTCACCCGGGTGCGGTCGAGGAAGACGGCCATTACTTCGTGACACTCTCTGATTGCACGACAGCGCACGGTGTCAGCAACGCACAGGCCATGAATGCGATACGTCGCTACAGCGACTACCTGGTGGAGAACGGGCAAACCGAAGGCCGGTCCCTGTGGTTCCCGAGGCACGGCGGCGGCGATGCTGATTTCGATTTCAAACTGGTTACCGTCTATTCAGGTCCGCAGGCCTGGGGTGACGCCTGGCAGTGGGAGATGGAAAACAGGGCATTCCAGCAGCGACGGAACTTCATGAACGGACTGGTTTCCTGTGATGAGTCCCGCGTCTATTCGACCAGGACCATCATGGATAATTTAGCCCGGTAACCGGGATACCGATACGGCGGCGGGCAATTGCCTGCCGCCGTATACCAAGCACCCAGCAAACGACATCTTGCTCGCGTGCCGCAGTCCACGGCAGCCGGGAATCAACGGCAACGCAAGAGAGCAACTCAAAATAAATTGCTGCGGAAAACCTCGCGCCCGTCGAACACGGTCAGAAGAACCTGCGTGTCGCGAATCTCGTTGGCGGGGATATTGAAAATATCCTGGTCCACAACAATAAAGTCGGCCCGCTTGCCTTCCTCGAGGGAACCGGCCCAATCTTCCTGTCGCATCAAGTAGGCCGCGTTGATCGTGTAGGCATCGACAGCTTCCCCAACCGTCAGGTTGTCGACAGTCCTGGACACTGCGTTTCCTATTCCGCGAAACGGACTCAACGGGCTGACATCAAAGTCACTGCTCAGCGTCACCATGGCACCAGCGTCGATCAGGGCACGAGCCGGTAGCGGCAATGCCGGGTTGTTGGCCCCGATGAAGGGCGCGGAATAAGTCTCGAAAAGATCAGGATCAGTAAAGTCTCCGGCCAACTGGATATCGGCAATAACGCCGAGCGCCGCGAATCTCGGCACGTCATCCGGGTGCACGTGTTCCAGGTGCGTCAATCTGTGGCGGCGATCAGTGATTGATGGATTCGCGGCACCTGCCCTTTCGATCGCGTTTAGCGATTCACGTACGCCGCCAGCACCGATGGCGTGAATATGAAAATCGTAGCCAATGCGCTCGAGGTCTGTGATGTAGGCTGTGAGCCGGTCTTCATCGAAGTAGTTAAGCCCCATCGGCGTGCCGAATCCGTAGTCGATCAGGTAAGTAACCAGCGTTCGCGCCGTCGTATTTTGCGTGAGGCCGTCGACATAGAGCTTGATCTGGGATCGTTGCACCAACTGTGAAGGGTCCCGGGAATAAAAATTGGTGAGTTCGACAAGCTGAGTCGCATCGTCCATCTCCGGATAGGCCCACATGCCAAGCACGGCTCGCGCGGGCATTCGGTTCTCGGCTTCGGCGCGGGCATAAAACTCGTGATAACCGCGGGTCCAGTTAACACGGGCATCCGCAAAAGAAGTAATCCCATTCTGCGACAGGCGCCGCAAACCAGTCAGAAGCCCCTGGTAGGTCGCCTCGTCGATTTCCGGCGTCCTCGCAAGCGCCGTTTCGAACGGCAGATGTCCGGCATTTTCGATCAACAGGCCATTCGGAAATCCATTGCCATCCTTAGCGATATGCCCGCCCACTGGATCGGGCGTCAATTCGGTAATCCCAAGGACTTGCAGCGCGCGCGAATTAACCCACACTGCATGCGACGTCTCCTCCATGATTGCTGCAGGACGATCAGGTATTGCCTGGTCAATCGCATCGAGCGGATTCTCGCCCGAGTTCATGAAACTCGTGATGTCCCACCCAAACCCGAGAATCCAGTCGAACACAACCTGGTTCGGCGCGCATTGTTGCAGACTTGCGATCAACGCACTGGGGCCAAGTCCTGCCGACACTATGCAATTGCTGCTTATCGGGGAAAACGCCTGAAGGATGTGCACGTGACTATCGTGAATACCCGGCAACACCAACCTTCCCTGCAAGTCGATGATCGCAGCCCCGGGTTCGTCAAAGGTCATGACCTCTGCGGTGCTGCCGACGTGAATGATTTCACCATCGTCGATCGCCATCGCTTCTGCAAACACACCGTTGGCCGCCGTGTAGATCGTGCCATCGGTCACGAGCGTAATCGTCGAAGTCGGGGGCGGAGTCGGCGGTGGGGGTGGCGGTGCTGATGAAGACCCGCCGCCCCCTGAACA
>CAZVWF010000030.1:0-2038 GCA_964630795.1 uncultured Woeseia sp.
GTCCCCATTCATACGATTGGTGTTGGCCGGGCCGGGATGCCGGAGGACGTGGAACTGACGGATGTGACCGTGCCGGATCGCGCCTTGCCGGGTTCCACCGTGTCGGCCCGTATCAGCGTCCGGCACGATGCTGGCGGAACCACCAATATTAAAGTGTATGACGGCGATGACCTGCTGGAGTTGTTGCCGATTGAGCTTGCGGAAGACGCAAGCACGACGACGGCCTGGGTGGAGGTCCCGTTGACCGATGCGGGACCGCACGAGCTTCGATTCAGTGTCGATGCCGCAGTGGACGAAACCGAGTTTCGAAACAACAGCCGCGCTGCACTCGTCAACGTCGCGAACGAGCAATACCGCATTCTTTATTTCGAAGGTGAGCCGCGCTGGGAATACAAGTTCCTGCGCCGCGCGATCGATGGTGATGAAGATCTGAGTGTCGCGACACTGCTGCGCGTCAGCCCGAACAAGTTTTATCGCCAGGGTATCGACAACCCCGAGCAACTGCAGGATGGGTTTCCCAAACTTCGTGATGAACTTTTCACCTACGATGCACTGATCATCGGCAGCGTCGAGGCCGCCTTCCTGTCCGTGCAACAACAGGAACTGATTCGCGACTTTGTCTCTGTGCGCGGTGGCAGCCTGATGATGCTGGCGGGGCCGAGCGGACTCGGTAACGGCGGCTGGGGTCAGTCTGCCGTAGCCGATGTATTGCCTGCACGTTTGCCACCGACCTCAGTTGATACATTTCATCGCAAAAAAGCGGGCGTGGCGCTGACCCCGCAGGGCCTCGGCGAGCGTATGTTGCGGCTGGATTCCGACGCGGAGGAAAATCGACTGGCCTGGGGCGAGTTGCCCGAGATCGCCGATTACCAGTTGACCGGCAACCTGAAACCCGCTGCCATCACGCTGATCAATGCGGATACGGACGTCGGACGAATTCCCCTGCTCGTGACGCAGCCTTACGGCCGCGGGCATTCCTACATCCTTGCGACCGGCGGCACCTGGCGCTGGCAGATGAGCATGCCGCTCGACGACATGAAGCACGAGACCTTCTGGCGGCAGGTACTGAGGGCGATGGTCGGCAACGCGCCCGAAAACGTGTCATTGGCGACCAGCAACCAGTCGGGTGCCGGAGGAATCGGCTTGCGCGCCGAGTTCCGCGACGATGCGTTTAATCCGGTCGATGGCGTCAACGTGACCGTGGTCGCGTCCCACGAGTCCGGTGAGACGTTTTCTGTTCCGCTGATGCCGGGCGAAGAGCCGGGCGTGTTCATGGGGGCCATGATGCCGCCACAATCGGGCACCTGGTATTTCGAGGCACTGGCAGAGAAAGATGGTGAACCGGTGGCCGTCGGCCGAAGCAGCATGCTGTACGAATCCGGGCAGGCAGAGCATTTCGGTTTCAGGAAGAATCGTGGCCTGTTGCAGCGTATCTCCGAAGCGACGGGTGGCCGCTACTTCGAGCCTGACGACCTGTCAGGGCTGCCCGACCTGTTGCGTTATTCAAGCGCAGGCATAACGGAAACCGAATACCGTTCTGTGTGGGATGCGCCGGCTATTTTTCTTTTGCTGCTACTGCTGAAATCAGGCGAGTGGCTGCTGCGCCGTCGGTGGAGCACGATTTGATGCATCGCCTGTTTCTGACTCTCCTGTTGCTCCCTGCACTGGCCCATGCCGATCTCAGGGTGGTCATTGTCGAAGGTCTGGGCGGCGAACAAAGCTACACGGACCGGTTTGCGGAGCAGGTCGACACGTTGGAAGCGGCATCGCGTGCACTGACAGACAACGACAACGTTGCCGTTTTCCGAAGTGGCAGGTTTACCCGCGACGACGTACTGGCATATTTTGGCGAGCTCGATGAGGACATGCGGGCTGATGATCGGCTGCTGCTCTACCTGGTTGGTCATGGCAGTTACGACGATCATGAATACAAGTTCAACATTGCCGGGCCGGACCTGAATGATTCGGACCTGTATGACCTGCTGGACGAGTTGCCGGGTGCCAGCCAGCTGATCGTTAATACGAGTAGCGCCAGTGG
>CAZVWF010000030.1:2138-12630 GCA_964630795.1 uncultured Woeseia sp.
GAACTATTGCAGTTGATGCTGGAACTGGCCATCGTCGAAGAGAACATAGAAACGCGTGAACAGGAGCTCGGCGATGCGGAGTAAGCTTGCTCTGTTCTTTATTACGCTGGTTGCCGCTCCACAAATCGCGGCAAGGGATATTCATTACGGCGTGGTGGATCACCCCGGGTTACTGGCCTGTGATCGACAGCAGTGGCGAGGCCAGCTCGATGACGCCGATTTGTGTTATCGAAGGCTTCTCGGCGGTGATGTGCCATTCAGCGTGCGTGCCGAAGCCGCCTGGGCGCTCGGCGATCTGCAGCTCGCCAACCAGTTGTTCAGAGATGCCGCAGCAATCGCTCCGAACGACGCGGTGATACGTGTTCGCTGGGGCGACCTGTTCGCCGATACCCACCAGGATGGCGAAGCGATGAGCCTGTATCGCGAAGCGATGCAGCTCGACGAAAACAACGGCTTCGCCTATGTCGGCGCGGCAAGAGTTCTGGCCGTTGGCTTTGATGATGAGGCCAACGACTATCTCGAACCGCTGATGACGAATACTTCACTCGCGGCGGGTGCCCGGCTGTCAGCATGGCTGCTGGTCAGCCGCGTATCGCTGGAGAGCGGCAACTATTCGCAGGCTGCCGAAGCGATGGAGCAGGCCGAGGAATTAATGGTTGCCGGGGACTGGCCGCCACTCGAATTGTATGCCTTGCGGGCGGCCTACGATTTGCTGCACAACATTACTGACAGCCCTTTTACACCGATGTCGCTCGAATACAATCCGCATTTCGGGGGTATTTACGCCATACCGGCACATTTCTACGTGATCACCCGGCGCTATCGGGAAGCGATCGACCTTTATCAGAAAGCCGTCGACGTCGAGCCCGGGCTCGCATCCGCACACGAAGCGCTCGGCATCAATCTGCTGCGTGACAACCAGTTTCCGCGGGCGCGACGGCATCTTGAAACTGCGTACGAGGTCGATCCGTTCAGCCCGTCCTCTGTGAACACGCTTCGCCTGATGGATTCGTTCGTCAACTTCGATGTCATCAACGATCCGGCGCTCCCGCAGCGCGGTGTGTTGCCGATTATCCTGCGACTGCACAAGGACGAGTCGCCCGCTATTACGCCGTATGCGATCAAGCTGACACGCGACAGTATTCGTGAGTTTACGGAACGCTATGGCTTCGAGCTTCGTGAACCGGTCGTCGTGGAAATGTATCCGGATCATGAAGATTTCGCGGTGCGCACTGCGGGCATGCCCGGTCTCGGTATTCTCGGTGCCACGTTCGGTTACGTCGTCGCGATGGACTCGCCATCGTCGCGCCCCGCGTCACAATTCCAGTGGGGTACAACACTCTGGCATGAGATGGCGCATGTCTTCACGCTGGAGGCGACCGGCCACCTGGTACCGCGCTGGTTCAGCGAGGGCGTCTCGGTCTTCGAGGAATGGCGTAGCGGGCCGAACCCTGGCGTGCGTATCCCGATGACTGTGTATAACGCGATGAAAGAGGACAAGTTCCTGGCGGTCGCCGAACTGGACGAGGGCTTCGTACGACCGACATATGAAGAGCAGGTCATCGTTTCCTATATGCAGGCGGGACTCATCTGCCATTACATCGATCAGCAATTCGGTGCTGCGAAATTGCGCGAGTTGCTCTATGCCTTCGGTGACGGCCAGATGACGGTGGATGCGATCAGCATGGTGTTCGCAATGTCACCGGATGATTTCGACGATGACTTCAATCGCTACCTGCAACGGGAACATGGCACGATTCTGGATAACTTCGAGGACTGGCATCGCACTCACCAGTCGCTGGCGAAACTGGCGATGGATAAAGACTGGGCAGCCATTCCCGAATTGGCAGCACATCTCATCGATTTGCTGCCGGGTTATGTGGAGCCGGACAGCCCGTATGTTGTGCTGGCCCGTGCGCATGAAGCCCTGGGCGAGCGCGAGGCGGCAATCGCCGCACTCGAAGCCTTCTGGAAAAACGGCGGCTATGACCCGGCCGTATTGAAACGCCTGAGCGGTTGGCACGAGGAAGCGGGGCAGGCAGCCGAAGCAATTGACGTGCTGCAGACCGTCAACATGATCGATCCGCTCGACCTGGAAATGCATGGGACGCTGGGCGATCTGTTGATGGCCGAGAACAGGCCGGCTGAGGCGTTGCTGGAGTATTCAGTGGCGCTTTCTCTTGACCCGCATGACAAGGCAACCGCTTACTACCGGCTTGCCCGGGCACACCATGGCCTGGGCGACCGCGCGGCGTCGCAGCGCCAGCTCTTGATGGCGCTGGACGTTGCTCCCAACTTTCGACCGGCACAACGACTGCTGCTGGACCTGATGCGCTCAGAAAGTGGCATCGAGCAACAATAAGGAAGACGAAAACAAGATGGCAATCCAAGAGAATGAAGTATTTGAGTCGGACGAAGTGCGTGAGCTGGTCGGCAAGTTCCACAAGGCCGCTGACGGTCTGCGCGACCAGGTCGGAAAAGTCATCATCGGCCAGTCCCAGGTCGTCGAGCATCTGCTGATTACGCTGCTGGTCGGTGGACACTGCCTGATCACCGGCATGCCGGGAACGGCCAAGACCTTGCTCGTACGTATACTGGCTGACGCACTGGGGCTGACGTTCAAAAGAATTCAGTTCACGCCGGACCTGATGCCGACGGACGTCACCGGTACGGATATCATTGAAGAAGATGCGACCACCGGGCATCGTTCCTGGACTTTCGTCAAAGGGCCCATCTTCACGAACGTATTGCTCGCGGATGAAATCAACCGAACGCCGCCAAAAACCCAGGCGGCGCTGCTCGAAGCGATGCAGGAACGCTCGGTCACCGTTCGCGGCGAGCACCATACGCTGGAGCCGCCGTTCTTCGTGCTGGCGACGCAAAATCCGATCGAGCTGGAAGGCACTTACCCGTTGCCCGAGGCACAGCTCGATCGCTTTCTCTTTAATGTATTGCTCGACTACCTCGATGAGGATGAAGAGCTCGCTGTCGTCAATCGATTCACGGCGCGCGTCGATATTCCCGAAGTCAAGGCGGTTACCAACGCCGAGGAGATCGTGCAATTCCAGTGGCTGGTCCGCCAGATCCCGGTTTCCGAAGAGGTTAACCGGTTTGCTGTCAACCTGGTCCGGGCGACCCGACCTTCCGAGGACATCGCACCGGATGTCGTCAAACGCTATGTCAACTTTGGCGCGAGTGTCCGTGCAACGATGTTTTTGAATCTTGCTGCCAAAGCCAGCGCTTTGTTGAGCGGTCGATATCACGTAACGGAAGACGACGTGCGGGCCCTGGCTTTGCCCGTGTTGAGGCATCGTGTCCTGTGCAATTACTTCGCTGAATCAGACAGCATGTCCGTCGATGATGTGCTGAATGGCATGCTTGCCCGGGTCGGGAGTTGACGTTTGTCGCCCCTTAAGGCCAGTCAAACTAATGCCAGGGATCTGCTGCGTCCCGAGGTGCTCGCGAGCCTGAAAAATCTCGACCTGGTTGCGCGTTCGGTTGTCGAGGGTGTGCTCATCGGCCTTCATCGTTCACCGATGTTCGGTTTCAGCCAGGAGTTCGCCGAATACCGGATGTACAACGAAGGTGATGACCCGCGCTTTATTGACTGGAACGTCTATGCGCGAACGGACCGGACTTACATCAAGCGTTTTCTCGGCGACACGAACTCCCACCTGATGATCCTGCTGGATTCGAGCGCGTCGATGGGTTTCGGTGGGCCACCAGTCAGCAAGTTGCGCTACGGCCAGTTTCTGGCAGCCAGCCTTGCCTTTCTCGCCGCCCGGCAACACGACGCGGTCGGCTGTATGGTGTTTGACGAAAAAGTACGTGACTACCGCGAACCGTCGGGCCGGTCCAGTAAATTGCAGAGCGTTCTGCATTGCCTGGACGCCGCGACTGCGTCGACGGGCACGAAATTCGACAAACCCTTCGACAAGTTTCGCGAGCAGGTGAGCCGCCGCGGGCTGGTCGCAGTGATTTCAGACTTCTATTGTGACATCGACAGCCTGCTCGCGGGCGTCCGGCCACTCGCATGGCAGGGTCAGGACGTGGTTTTGTTCCAGGTGCTGGACGAGCAGGAACTGGATCCGGCTTTTGACACCAATGTCCTGCTCGAAGACCTGGAAACCGGCGAGGCGGTCGAAGTCGAGCCGGGTTTCATGCGGGAGGATTATCCGAAGCGCATTCGTGCCCATGTGAAGGCACTGCAAAAGGCAGCCGCTGGCGTCGGTGCGGATCACGTCCTCGTCAACACGAGTGATTCGCTCGATAACGCATTACGCAACTATCTGCTGTTCCGGCAAAGGCGGCAGTGATGAGTTTACTTGCGCCGTTCTTCTTGCTGGGTCTTGCTGCGATCACGTTGCCGATTTGGTTGCATCGCCTGCAAACCCAGAGTTCGGATCGCAAACCGTTCGGTTCAGCGATGCTCCTCGAAACCGCTGAGCAACGCGTCCATGTCAAAAAGAAACTCAAGTACCACCTGCTACTGGTCGCCCGCATCGCATTGCTCACGTTGCTGGCCATCGTTTTTGCAAAGCCTTACCTGACAGCGTCAACGAGCGCAGTCACCGCGACCGAGGCGGGGACTCGTGTGGTGCTTGTCGACACCTCCGTGTCGATGGGACGTTCCGGCGTATTTGATCAGGCGCTCACCGAGGCCCGTCGCGCCATCGACAATGCACCGGCCGATGCCCTGATCCAGGTCCTGAGCGCCGCCGGCGATCTGCGGGTGATCGGCGCCCTGACGAATGACCGGGGTGCTGCACGATCCTCAGTGTCCTCATTGGCGACAAGCGCATTGCGGCTGGACTACGGCGAGGTCATGAGTGCCGTCGAACGCTACGTGGCCGCTTTGCCGCCACCGGTGTCGCTGCATTTCATTAGCGACTTCCAGGCGAGTGGCATGCCGGTTCGATTTTCTGATGTCATACCGGGGAGTGTTGCTGACTTTACGCCACACGTCGCAGGTACGGGCGATCCTTTCAACTGGTCGATCGACTTTCTGCGTGAAACAGAAGAAGGTCTGGATGTCGTTCTCACCGGCGCTGGCGATCGCGAGCGGGTCGCCGATGTCGAGCTGCTGGTAAACGATGTCGTGATATCCAGCCGGGGCCTCAGCACTACCGGCCCGCAGACGGTCAGTTTCGCCGTTCCGGCCTGGGAAGCGGGTGAAAATCGCATTCACGTGCGAATCAATACCGATGATGATTTCGCAGCTGACAATAATTGGTATCACGTGGTCGACAAGTCGCCGCCCGCACCGATTCCACTGATTACGCTCAATACTGGGGGATTGCCTGTCGTTTACCTGTCGGCGGCGCTGGAGTCGTCCGGGTTTTACCAGGTCGATCCGCTGATCGTGGGCAATTTCGACATGCGCGTCCTTTCACGATATCGCTGGGCTGTGGTCGACGATATAGGCGTCGTCAGTCCGGAACTTGAAACGGGCCTCACCGATTTTGTTGCCGCGGGTGGAAACCTGCTCGCATTCGCCGGGGATCGCGCCGCCGCGCTGGAGACCTTGCCGGTTACCGGCCATCAGCATGCCGAGTCGGTGATTCGATCGCAGGCCAATGATTTTCTGTCGATCGGGCAGGTCGATACGCGCCACCCGATTTTGTCGGCGACGGAGGGCTGGCAAAGCGTCAATGTGACCCGAAGCCTGCCGCTCGAGGTCCAGGACAATGACGAAGTGCTTATCCGCCTGGAGAACAACGAGCCGTTTCTGATCGAGCGTCGCATCGGGGAAGGGCGGCTGCTGCTCATGCCGGCGATGCTGGACAACCAGTGGAATGACCTGCCGGTCCGTCCGGTGTTCGTCAGTTTTATCATCGAGTCTGCCCGCTACCTGTCGGGTATCAGCGAAATCCAGAAGACTTACACGACGGGTGCGAGCCTGCCGCTGGCGAGGGCGGGCAACACGTCAGGACAGGTTATCGATCCTGACGGCAACACCATCCTGTCACTGGCCGACACGACCCGGGGCCAGCAAATTAAATTGCATAAACCGGGCATCTACGAGGTCTATACCCCGCAAGGGGAATCTCTCGTGGCCGCCAACATCGATCCTCGCGAGTCGGATCTTCGCAAAGTGACCCAGGACGTCCTGGAAAACTGGCAGGAGGCCACGGGCGAAACGGCATTGGCGGCGGGGGCGGCCTTTACCACCGAGGAGGAGAACACGATCGAATTGTGGCGCTGGTTACTGATGGTGCTGGCTTTCATTGTTGTTGGTGAATCGATTCTGGGTAATATGCACCTGTCGCCGCGCAGAATGGAGCGCGCATGAGTTCGGCACGCGATTTTGAGCAATATCTGTCGAGTTTCAGAATACGCCTGAAGCAGCTTGCGATCGCCCGCGGCCTGTCCATCCTCGCAATCACGGCGTTGCTGATAACCGTGGCTGCCGTCGCCCTTGCGATCCGCAACGGCTTTCCCGCCGGGATAGTCATAACGGCCCGCGTTTTATTGTTCGGCGCCATCGGCGCGATTGTCTACTGGCTGATCGTGCTGCCGGGTCGATCGGCACTGCAGGATGGATCGACGGACATCGAGACCCGCACGCCGGCATTCGAGGGCCGCGTCAACACCTGGAAGGAGATGGACGGTGAGCGTCACCCGCTGGCCGAGCTGCTGGCCGAGGACTCGCTGAGTGTCGCTGCCGAGCACCCGCCGGAGCAACAGGTACCGGCTCGCGAATTCCGGGCGGTCACCGCGCTTGCCGGTGCGGCAGTTTTTGCACTCCTGTTTCTTGCTATTGCCGGGCCGGGTAACTATGGATACGGCGTCCGGCATCTCTGGTTTGGCTGGGCCATTCCTGGTTTGTTGCCGCCGCAAAGCATAGAGGTCCTGCCGGGTGACGATGGCATCCGCCTCGGTGGCACGGTCAATGTTCGTGCCGCGATGCAAGGTTTCGATCCGGCCGATGCCTACGTGCACGCCCGCTTTGGCGACGGCGAGTGGCAGCAGGTGCAAATGTCGGCTGAAGACGGCCAATTCGAGTTCACGTTCTTTTCGGTACGCCAGCCACTTGAGTACTACGTATCGGCTGCAAATGTCCGCAGTGAGTCGTTCGAGATCGATGTCGTCGACCTGCCGGTTGTCCAGAACCTTGCCGTCACCTATCGCTACCCGGAATGGACGGGCAGGGAAGACGAAACCCGCGATCCTGGCGGGGATGTCAGGGCGATTGCCGATACAGAAATTGTCATCGAAGTGACGGCCGACCGGCCGATGACACCGGGTGAACTGGTTGTGGACGATCAGGTCGTTCCGCTCGATATCGATGGCGACTCAGGCAGCGCCTTGTTTACTGTCAGTGCGGACGGACAGTATTACGTGGCGGCTAAAGTGGGTGGTGAGCAGATTCGCCTGACTGACGACTTCTTCATCACGCTGCTTGATGACGAGTTGCCCGAAATTCAGTTTGCCCGGCCAGGCCGCGACTGGAGTGCCAGCAGCATCGAGGAGGTAACAGCGCGGATCACCGCAAGCGACGATTTCAGGCTTGAGTCGCTGGAACTCCGTTACTCGGTCAACGGGGGTGACTGGACCAGTGTCGACCTGCCCGTCGATACGGACTTTGCGGAAGTCGACCACGTCTTCTTCCTCGAGTCGATAGCGACGACCGATTCGCTGGTGCCGGGCGATCTCATTTCCTACTACGCCGTTGCAGGCGATCGGGAAAATACGGCGCGCACCGACATCTTCTTTATCGACGTGCAGCCCTTCGATCGGCGCTACTCACAGTCGCAGCAATCCGGCGGCGGCATGGGCGGTCAGGGCCAGCAGCAGGACGAAATCTCGCAGCGACAGAAAGAGATCATCGTCTCGACCTGGAACCTGATTCGCGAGGAGCAGGAAGGGCGTCGCAATGATCCGGCCTACGTGGCGGACAATGCGGCGCTTTTGTCCCGCGTACAGTCGACCTTGCGTGAGCAGGTGGAGACGCTTGCCCGCCGAACGGAAGCGCGGCAGCTGACCGCGGCAGGCGAGGATATCGCGAGGTTCGTCGAAAACCTCGAAAAGGCTTCGCTGGCGATGATCCCGGCGGCCGAGCGCCTCGGTGAGATCGACCTGGAGGAAGCCATATTGCCGGAGCAGGAGGCATTGCAGCACCTGCTCGCTGCGGAGGCGGTCTTCACCGACATCAGCGTATCGCTGCAATCGAACAATCGAGGCGGGGGCGGCGGCCAGGCGGGTCGCGACCTGAGCGAGATGTTCGAGCTCGAGATGGACCTCGAGAAGAATCAATACGAAACCGGTAGTCGCGCCACGCCGGAACCGCCGCAGCAACAGATGGAAGAGGCCGCCAACGAGCTCGAGGAGCTGGCGCGCAGACAGGAACAGCTCGCGCGGAACTCGCGGCAGAACCGGCAGCCCACGGCGGCGCAGCGCTGGCAACAGGAAATGCTTCGACGTGAGGCCGAGGAACTCAAACAGCGACTTGAGCGGATGCAACAGCAGCAATCGGCCTCCAACTCGTCGAGCCAGGGCGAACAGTCGCAAAGCGGCTCCCAGAGCAGCCAGCCGGGTCGTCGCGAAATGGAGCAATTGCAACGCAGGCTCGAAAGCGCCATACGGGCAATGAATGATGCGGATGCCGCAATGCGAAACGGCGGCGACCCGGGAGAACTGCAACGCGCGGCTGACGAAGCGCAGCGACAACTTGAAGGCGCACGAGACCAGGCGACCGACGAGATGCGTCGTGCCATGCAGGCATCGCTCGACAACCTGGCGGATCGTGCGCGGGCTTTGCACGAAGACCAGGAGGCAATGGAAAACCACCTGCAGGAGTCGATTCGCGGCGTTGACGTTGCACGCAACAGTGCGAATCGGCTGGAAAGCGGTATGTCGATTCTCGAGGAATACGAGCTCGCCGAAGAGAAACGCCAGTTGCAGGCGAGCGTGCAGGCGCTGGAGCAGGATGCCCGCAATACGGCGCAGCAGATCGATGACGCGGCGCCCGGTGCGGCCGATCAGGTTCGCGACGCGATCGACAAGCTGCGGGAGGAAGAGGTCGAAACGCGCATCGCCGTCGCCGCCTCATATATCGAGATTGGTGAAGCCGTTTATGTTGCGGGCAGTGAAAGCGCGGTGACCGAAGCCTTGCGGGAACTCCGCGATGACTTCGAGCGCGCGCGCCGGATGGCAGAAGGTGGCCGCGGGGATGAGCGAGGCGAATCGGAAAGCCGGGGGAATGGCGGCTTGCAGGCGACGCTCGCGGAAACCCGTGCGCTCCGCAGGGAGTTGCAGGAACTGGCGGAAGGCCGTGCGAACATGGGCGACGCCGCGCGGCGCGGCCGTGATGACCTGCAGCAGACCACCGGGATCGAGGCCGGCGACCTCGAAATGACGCGCGAGTTCGATCAAACGGCAACGAATATTTCGGATGCCATCCTGTCGAGCTTCCGTGAGTTACGCGGCCAGGGTGTGCCCGTCGAGGATATCGATGAACTGCGCCGCCTGGCAGCACAGATTCGCGCATCCGGGTGGAGCGGCAATCCGGAACTGCTTGAAGAAGAAGCGCGCCTGGCATTGTCGCGCGTCGAACAACTGGAGATTGCATTGGCGCGGACCACGCGCAATGAAGCTCGTGTGCGTGCGACGACGGCCGACGACATTCCCGATGCACACCGTGAAATCGTTGCCGACTATTATCGGCGCCTCGGCGAGACGGATGACGAGACGGATTAATAACGACTGACCTTGCCGAACGGCCCGCTATCCCTGTTACAAAAGATTACGAAGTTCTGCCTCGGGCGCAGGTGCGCGTCCAATATACTTCGCGCTCCCAGGTAACGCGCGAAATCGTCCAACGTGAGCAAAGCGAAGCCGTACATCGTCTGGTTTCGACAGGATCTGCGGGTCACCGATAACCCGGCACTTGTCGACGCTGTCGACAGTGGACATCCTGTTTATCCCATCTTCATCCTCGATGATACGGATGCGGGTGAGTGGCGAATGGGCGCAGCCAGCCGATGGTGGCTCCACGAGAGCCTCAATGCGCTGAATCGTTCCTTAGGTGGCCGGCTTCGTTGCCATGTCGGAAATGCCCGTGATGTCTTGCCGCAGCTGGCCGCCGATGTCGGTGCAGAAGGCATCACCTGGAATCGCTGTTACGAGCCCTGGCGAATCGCCCGCGATCGCGACATCGAGGAGAAGCTGACATCACAAGGCGTCCACGTCGAGCATTTCAATGGCTCCCTGCTGTTTGAACCGCCGACGGTACTGAAACCCGATGGCACGCCCTACAAAGTATTCACGCCGTTCTTCCGGAAAGGATGCCTGGGAAACGCCCCTGCGCCTGAACAGCCTGTCGGTGCACCAACACTCGACAGGCTCGATTCATCCCGGTCAGCGCAAGGTATCGATAGGCTGGGCCTGATGCCGGGCATACCGTGGTACGAGGAAATGGCGGAGTGCTGGCAGCCAGGCGAGGACGGGGCGCATGCGAGGCTGCAGCAGTTCCTGGAGAGCGGAATTCAGC
>CAZVWF010000030.1:12730-28538 GCA_964630795.1 uncultured Woeseia sp.
ACGGCAGGGGTGTGACGAGCAGTCGGCGGGGACCTTTCCCCGTATCAGTGTGCGTCGAATTGCTCGGTATCGATCTCGGCGAGCGTTGCGGCGACGTAGCGGTCGCCTGTAACTGTGCGCCGGTTAATGATCGCATCCGCGGCATCAAGCGTTTTCTGGCCCAGCTCAAGATCTCCGGCGTGGAAGTTCTCGACCAGGTGCACCGCGTTCGTCGTGCCGGGAATGGGGATGACGTGCTCGCCCATCGACAAGAGCCAGGCCAGCGAGAGCTGTCCCGGCAGGCAGCCGACGGATTCCGCCAACCGGCCAAGATCGTCGACGAGTGCGAGGTTCCTCGCATAGTTGTCCGGATAAAAGCGCGGCATATTGCGGCGAAAGTCCTTCTCGATCATGGAATTGACATCGCGCAGACGTCCGGTCAGGTAGCCGCGCGCGAGCGGACTGAAGGCGACAAAGGCCGTGCCCAGTTCGCGACAGGCGTCCAGCACGGCGATCTCGGGCTCGCGCGTCCACAGTGAGTACTCGGACTGCACCGCGGCGACCGGATGGATGGCATGGGCCTTGCGCAACGTGTCTGCGGACACTTCGGACAGGCCGATTTCACGTACCTTGCCCTCGGCGACCAGTTCCGAAAGCAGACCAATACTGTCCTCGAGCGACACACTGCTGTCGTACCGATGCAGGTAGAACAGGTCTATGACGTCTGTCTTCAGGCGTCGCAGGCTGTCCTCGCAGGACTGCCTGAGTTTGGCCGGGTCGTTGGTTAATTCCCGTTTGCCGTCGACGCCGTGCAACGCACATTTGCTGGCCAGAATATATTCACTGCGACGATGTGCAATCGTGTTTCCGATGAGCGTCTCGTTGGCGCCGAATCCGTACAGCGCAGCGGTATCGAGCATCGTGTGGCCGATGTCCAGCGCTTCATTGAGACGCAGCGCCCCTTCCTCCGGGGAGGGTGGCAGCCCGTAGGCATGTGACAGGTTCATGCAGCCAAAGCTGATGGCGGATACGTCGAACTGGCCGATACGTCTTGTCATCACTGGTGTCGCGCTCCGTCAAGTGGAAATATTTCGATAGTCGCCGTTGAAGAACAGCAATGGGTCACGGTCTTTATACTTGAGCTGCTCAACCTGGCCAATGTTGACGAAGGGGCCGCGACAACCTTGAATCGTGTGCGTGCGGCACTCGAATCCGGCTATCGTGCCTGGCAGCAGCGGCACGCCCCCAACTGGCTTGACATCGCCGGCCTGATAGTTAATATCTAAATTATTAATACCTTAATGGAATGCCCGCCAGTGGCAACCCAGTCCTTCAGTCGTTCCTTGCCGATGCTGCTTTATCGCGCACTCGATGCTGTTATGCCGAGGTTTCGCAAGATATTCAACGAATTTGGCCTGACCGAACAGCAATGGCGCGTTCTGCGCGTGCTCTGGGAACACGACGAAATTGCCTTTCGGGAATTGAGCGATAACACCCTGATTCCTGCACCGAGCCTGGTAGGCGTCGTTGATCGTCTCGCGAAGCAGGGACTGGTCGACCGCCGGCGCTCGGCGGAAGACCGACGCAATGTCTTCGTGCGCGCGACGAATGAAGGCAGTGAATTGCATCAAACGGTTCGACCGCACGTCGACAAGGCCTATGTTGAGATGCGTGAGTCCATTGACGCTGATGACTGGCGCGAACTGATAGAAGGCCTGGAACGAATTGCGGCTTTATCGCCGGAAACGACGATCGTGGACAAGGCGACAAACGAATAGACATGAAAAGAAGGTTGGACACATGAGCAATGTAAGTGACCTGTCGAAAGGCAACGGAATCAGAAACGGCAAACAGTATCTCGAGGATCTGCGTGATGATCGCGATGTCTGGATTCACGGCGAAAAAGTCAAAGACGTCACCACGCACCCGGGCCTCTTCCGCGGTGCTGAAACACTGGCCGGATTCCTGGATCGCCAGTTTGATGATCAGTACAAGGACACGGTGACCTACCAAGAGGACGGTGCTACCTACGCCACCTCTTTCATGATTCCGAAGTCGGTCGACGACATCAAAAAACGGGGTGAGTCCGCGTACGAATGGGCCAGGTGGTCGAACGGCATGTTTGGCCGTACGCCCGACTACAAAAATGCGTCGGCCATGGCTTTTGCGGCCAGCGCGAAGTTTCTCGAAGAGGGGCGACCCGAGTTTGCCGAGAACATGCGCAACTACTACGAATACGTTAAAACAAACGACAAGGTGTTGACGCACACCCTTATCAATCCGACCTATAACTTCGAGGAAGCCAAGCAGGGCAGGTCCAGCGAAAAAGTCGCCCTGCAGATCGTCAAGGAAACGGACAGTGGATTAGTTGTCAACGGCGCACGTTTGCTGGCGACACTCGGCCCGCATGCCGATGAGATCGAAGTCTTCCCGTCTTCACTGCTGACCGCAAACGAAGACAATCTCCCCTATGCCTTTGCGTTCACGATCCCGACAGGCGCACCCGGCGTTCGCATGATTTGTCGTGATACCTACGATCATCAGAAGTCTACCTATGACGCGCCACTGTCTTCACGCTTCGAGGAAATGGATGCGGTCATCATATTCGACAACGTGCATGTGCCCTGGGAACGCGTGTTCATGTATCGCGATCCCTTGCTCTGCAATCGTGCTTTTGCTGAGACACATGCTGTCGTCCACATGATGCACCAGGTCATTTGCGGGAAGCTCGCCAAGACGGAATTCATCGTAGGCCTGTTATGTGCCATGGCCAAGGCCACCGGTAAAGACAAAGACATGAACGTCAAGGGAACGATCGCGGAAGCTATGTGGGTGGCTGAAACGCTCCGGGCCTTGCGCTATCACGGTGAGTCGGAGGCGCACGAAGATCAGTGGGGTAACTATGTTGCATTGCGGCGTCCGCTCGACACCTCGCGAAATACTTATCCGAAACTGTATCCAAAGCTGATCGAGATGATTCACATGCTCGGTTCAAGCTCGCTGATGGCGACACCGACGGAAGCCGACCTGGGTAACTCACTGTCAGAGGATGTTGCAAAGTATTTCCAGACTGTAAATCTGAAGAGCGAAGATCGAATCGCATTGTTCCGCCTGGCGCATGACGTGGCCGTATCAGGCTTTGGTAATCGCCAGGTGCTTTACGAACGCTTCTTCTTCGGGCCACAAAACATCATGGCGTCGATCTACTATGACCTGTACAACAAAGACGACATGATGGACCGGGTTACCGAGATGCTGAATCGCTAGGTCCGGTCCGAACCGGGTCAATTGGTGTGGTGGTCAGTTCGATTCAGCCCGGCATTAAAATTGAGTCCGCCGGCAACAAAGCCGCAGAAACAGGCCTGGCCATGGAGGCGCCGGCTGAGATTCGGGAGGAAACAGGCTGCCTGCGCGAAGAGAGGTGCCCTTGCAGGACAACCTAGACAGCCCGGTGAAATTCCTCGAGTAGTTCGTACAGGGTCGCCATACGCCCCGTGCCGAAACGAGACTCGATATCTTCGTATAGCGCCGCGGAGTCGGGTGCAACCTCATCGAATAGCTTGCGTCCCCTGACCGTCAATGTCAGGACCGAGCGTCGCTGGTCGTTGGCGTCCGACAAACGTTTGACCAGTTTCTCACCTTCGAGATGCTGCAGGATGCGCGTCAGGCTGGGCGCCAGGAGCAAGCTGCGCCTGGCCAGTTCGGAGGCGTCAATCCTGTTGTAGTCGGCAAGCGCCCGGATCACTCGCCACTGTTGTTCGGTCAGCCCGTGGTCACGGAGCATCGGCCGAAAGCGCGCCATCGCGGCTTCCCGGGCCTTGAGTAACGCCATCGGGAGGGAATGTTCGAAGTCCCTTAATCCGGCAGCCTCATTTTTGGCGGCATCGGACATCAGGCGGTTTCGGTTTGCACCGTGTTCTTCAGCGTACCGATACCGGACACCGTGACTTCGACGATATCGCCATTCGTCAGGTACTTCGGCGGGTCAAAACGTGCGCCCGCGCCATTGGGGGTGCCGGTCGCAATGACGTCGCCAGGCTTCAGACGGCAGAAAGAGGTCAGGTATTCGATGATCCGGCGGAACGGGAACATCAGGCTCTCCGTTGTGTCGTTCTGACGCTCCTCGCCATTTACGTGGGTAGTGACCCGGTGTTCGCCCATAGGATCGAGTTCGTCTGCTGTCACCATCCACGGACCGACGGATCCGGAACTTTCGAAATTCTTGCCCGGCGTCACATTAAATTTTCCGTGGCGAATGTAATCGCGCAGCGAGCCCTCATTCATGATCGTCAAGCCGGCAACGACGGTATGCGCGTCCGCCTGCGATACGCGACGGCATTCCTTGCCAATAATCATGACGATCTCGCCTTCATAGTCGAGCTGATCGGATTCCGGCGGGTCGAGGATGGGCTGCAGGTGCCCGGTCAGTGACTCCCGCGAGCGCATAAACAGGCTGGGGTATTTCGGCAGGTCCGATCCATCCTTGTACTCGGCATTTCGGTTGGCGTAGTTAACGCCCACGCACATTATCTTTTCGGGGTTCGGTACGGGTGGCAGAAATATAATGTCGTCCAGGGCATAGTCGGCGTCCGAGGCTTCCGCTTCTGCGGCGAGCGTCGCGAGCCGTTCTTCGCGAATCGCCTGGCGCAGGTCGGGCAGTTCCTCATGTCGATGTCCGAGGTCGACGACCCCACCGTTAACGACGGCACCGAAACTTGTCTGCCCGTTGGCATTAAATGTCAGGAATTTCATTCTTTCGTCCTTTGTTTGTTCAGTAGCCGGCTTCCGGTGCAACCTCGTCGTCCGAAGCGCAACGTGCCGCAAGTCCGCGGGCGGCATTGCCGAGCAGTAATGTGTCTACGCCGACACCGATAAAGTTGGCGCCGCAATCCTCGAAATGCGCGATTTTCGATTCGTCGAGGCACAACAAGCCCGCATATTTGCCCGCGGCGCGAATGGTTTTCAGCGCATCGCTGACGGTCTTCTCGAACTCCGGATGGGAGACCTGGCCGGCATGTCCCATCGACGCGGAAAGGTCGGACGGGCCAATGAAAACGCCATCGATGCCGGACGTGTTGGCGATGGCCTCGAGATTGTCGATGGCCGTCGTCGTTTCTGCCTGCACGATGACCAGCATTTCGTCATTGGCACGGCTCAGGTAGTCGGGCACGGTATTCCAGCGTGAGGCGCGAGCCAGTGAAGTTCCCATGCCCCGGCGCCCCTCAGGCGGATACTTCACCGCGCTGACGACGTCGGCAGCCTGTTCGGGGGTGTCGATCATCGGCACGATAAAACTCTGGGCACCGATGTCACAGAGCTTTTTCAATAATGTGGCGTCGCCATCGGCGGGCCGGACTATCGGGGCGACGTCGTACGGCGCCATCGCCTGCAGGTGGGCCAGGACTTCACGTACCTCGAACGCGCCGTGCTCGTGGTCAACCAGCAGCCAGTCGAAACCCGCGCCAGCCATGATCTCGGCAGCGGTTGAATCGGGAAGGCCGAGCCAGGCACCGAACTGGGTGCGGCCGGATTCGAGGCCCGCCCTGAATTGATTGCGCAGGATATCGCTCATGTGAAATCTACCTCGATCGTGCCGAGCGGTCCGTAGTCCGCAACGATGTTGTCGCCTGGCTTGACGATGACCGGACGTGTGAACGAGCCGGCAAGGATGAACTGTCCGGGTTCGAGACCAATGCCGTGAGGAGCAAACCGCTTACACACCCAGCGTATGCCATGGGCAGGGTGCCCCATCACGCCGCCTGCCAGTCCGGTTTCCTCGATCTCGCTATTCAGATAGAGCATTGCGCCGCACCAGGGCAGGTCGATAGTGGCGGGATCTGCCCGGTTTTCGCCGACGATGTAGCCGGCATTTGCCGCGTTGTCTGCAATCGTATCGAAGACGTTTCGCGTGTATCCGGTCTCGGGATCGACGCGAAAGCTGCGCGCAGCGATAAGTTCAAGCGCGGGGACCACGTAGTCGGTTGCATCCATCACTTCATCAACAGAGACGTCTGTTCCCTGGAGTGGTTTTTTCAAAACGAACGCAAGTTCAACCTCGATTCGTGGATCGGTGAAGTCGCCGGCAGTAATGCTTGCGCCACTCGGGAAATACATGTCGTCGAGCAAGACGCCGAAGTCAGGCGTGTCGATGTTCATGGTCAGTTGCATCGCGCGCGACGTCAGGCCGATTTTGTAACCCGTAACCTTTCGCCCGTCTGCGATCTTGCGGTCGACCCAGGCCTTCTGGATCGCGTAGGCATCGTCCATGTTCATATCGGGCAGGCCGAGAGTCAGCGGCGTAATCTGCTGGCGGTTTTTCTCTGCGATGTACAGCGCGTCGGCTGCGGCGGCGATGTCGTCGCTCGATAGCATTGGCATGTAGCCCGGCTTGAAGTTTTCGAGGCGCGCAGTATACTTAACATGTTAAGTTAATTCAACGACAAGGCAGAGACGAAGCGATGCCGCACCAAATCATTGAATATTCTGCAAACCTTGAGACCCGAATGGATATACAGGCACTCGTCGATGGTCTGCATGAAAACGCGATGAGGATCGACGGACTGCCATTGGGCGGTTTGCGGACACGTGCTGCACGGCGCGAAAATTACAAGATTGCTGACGAGCATCCGGACAATGCATTTGTCCACATGATCCTGAAGCTGGGGCACGGGAGGGATGAAGATACGAAGAAGCAATTCGGCGAGGCGATATTCGATGCGCTCTGCCGACTACTCGAGCCCGTATCATCCACATCGCCACTGGCCATTTCATTTGAGATCCAGGAAATCGATGCTGTGCTTACCTGGAAGAAAAACAATCTCCGCGAGTACATGGCGAAGCGCAGAAATTAGAAAGAAGAGGAAACCACATGTCCAATGACTTCGAAACGAATCGTCAGGATGCGGAAAAGCTGCTCCGGCGATTTCGTGATGGAACGATGCCGCACTTCATCAATGGCAAGCATGATGCGGGCCGGTCCGGAAATACGATAGAGAGCATTGCGCCGTCTGACAACTCTGTCATCGGGTCCGTCGCTGCCGGCAATGCGGACGACATCGATGCTGCGTGCAAGGCAGCCGAAGATGCTTTCGAAGACTGGAAGAACATGCCGGGCAAGGAGCGCAAGAAGCTGCTGCACAATGTGGCTGACGCAATCATCGACCGGGCGAGGGACATCGCGCTGGTTGAAAGCTACGACTCGGGGCAGGCGATTCGGTTCATGAGCAAGGCAGCGATACGTGGTGCTGCCAACTTCCAGTATTTTGCCGATATGGCACCAAATGCCCGCGACGGCCTGTCGTTACCCGCCGATGAACACATGAACTACACGCTGCGCCAGCCGATCGGCCCGGTCGGCGTGATAACGCCATGGAATACGCCGTTTATGCTATCGACCTGGAAGATCGCGCCGGCACTGGCGGCAGGTTGTACCGTCGTGCACAAGCCTGCCGAATGGTCACCCTATACTGCAATGATGCTGGCCGAAATCACACACGATGCCGGCCTGCCTGATGGTGTTCTCAATTGCGTGCAGGGCCTGGGTGAGGATGCTGGCAAGTCGCTGACCGAACATCCGGCAATCAAGGCGGTTGCATTTGTCGGTGAGACCACGACCGGAAGCCACATCATGCGCCAGGGTGCGAACACTTTAAAGCGCGTACATTTCGAACTGGGCGGCAAGAACCCGGTAATCGTTTTCGAAGATGCCGATATGGACAGGGCGCTTGATGCCGTCGTGTTCATGATCTACAGCCTAAACGGCGAACGATGCACATCCTCGAGCCGTCTGCTGGTCCAGGAATCCATCCAGGACGAGTTCAACACCAGGCTGGTCGAACGCATCGGCAAGCTGAAAGTCGGTCATCCACTCGACCCGGCAACCGAGATCGGGCCGCTGGTCCACGACAGGCACTTTCAGAAGGTTTGTGGCTATTTCGATATTGCCGCGGAAGAAGGCGCCAGGGTGGCGGCCGGCGGCCAGGCCGCGCCGATCGATGGCAAGGGAAACTACGTCGAGCCCACCTTGTTTACGGGCGCATCGAACTCCATGCGTATCGCCCAACAGGAAATCTTCGGCCCGGTACTCACAGCTATTCCCTTCAAGGATGAGGCGGATGCGATCAGCATCGCCAATGACATCGACTACGGTCTTGCCGGTTATGTCTGGACGAATGATATTGGTCGCGGTCATCGCATGGCACATGCAATGGATGCTGGCATGATCTGGGTCAACTCTGAAAACAATCGTCACTTGCCGTCACCCTTTGGCGGCATGATGTCCTCCGGCATTGGACGTGATGGCGGCGATTACAGCTTCGACTTTTACATGGAAACCAAAAACGTGTGTATTGCCATGGGATCACACCGCGTACCGCAACTGGGTAAGTCATGAGCCTCTACCATCTGCAGAAATTCCTTTACCAGTTAAATCGCGACGAGTCATCGCAGCAAAAATATCGCGACGATCTCGAAGGATTGCTGACCGAGTACGGCCTGACCGACGAAGAAGCCAACGCCCTGCGTGAAGGAGACATCGGTCTCCTCTATGTGCTGGGCGTCAACGGCCAGATTCTCATGCACTATGCGGCCTTTCTCGGCATCGAGTGGTTCGATTATCTCGACATGATGAGGGACGGCATCGACAAGCATGGCCAGGTGCGCGCCGGCGTCTATACGATGACGGGTGGCGGGCAGAGCTTTACGGAAGAGGAAAAGAAACGATGAGTCTTGTGTATTCAGGTGTTCTGAGTCATGCGCCAGGCATCACCGGGCGCGCCGACCTGTGCGAAAACACCGAATTGCGGGATGCGTTTTACGCCAGGCTCGATCAGCAGCGCCAGGACATCGAGCAAAGTGGTGCTGAAGCCCTGATCGTCATCGCGGCCGAGCACTTCGCGAATTTCTTCATGAATAACATGCCGGCGTTCTGCATCGGCATCGGCGTAAGCTACGAAGGTCCGATCGAGGATCCGGAATGGCTCAGGATTGCAAAGACCAAAGTGCCGGGCGCACCTGATCTCGGCACACGCCTGACCCGCGAGGTCATGAACACGATCGACGTGGCCTATGCCGAGGAATGGAAGTTTGATCACGGCATCATGGTGCCGCTGAATTTCCTGACACCGAAGTACGACCTGCCAGTCATTCCCGTGAATATCAATTGCCAGGGACCACCGCTTACGCCGTTGCACCGGGCGTGGGCATTCGGCGAGGCATTGCGCCGGGCCTGCGACTCGGTCCCGGAAAAGGTTGCCCTGGTCGGCACAGGCGGTATATCGCACTGGCCGGCGACGCCGGACTCCGGAAAGATCAACGAAGACTGGGACCGGGAATTCCTCGATCGCCTCGTGCGTCAGGACAAGGAGGCACTGCTGAGTTACTCGGACATCGATACCTATGCCGAAGCCGGGCAGGGTGGCTTCGAAATCCGTACCTACATTGCTGCAGCGGCTGCCGCTGGCGGGCCGGGCAATCTCGAGTTCTACACGGCCGAATTACCGATATTTGCGGTTGGTGTCTGTGTTGCCAGTTTTGATATTGCTTCCTGACATCACCGGCAGACGCTCGAATTCGATACGGTGCCGGCGGTTACCCAGGAGCGATTCCGGTACTGACGGCTGGCATGACACGATGGCGACGGAGCTCGAGGAATTGCCTGCGGACGCCGCAGAGGATACGCTCGGCCGGAGCTTTGGGTGGGAAACCGGCAAACATACCGGCTGACGATGCGCCAGATCCATAATCAATAAAACAATCGGGGTCGACGAATGTCCACAATCGCAGGGACCAGTGAAAATCTATCGCATGATGTAATCGACCGCGGCGGGGTTACCGCCCAGCAGCTCCTGGTCGTTGGGTTGTGCCTTTTCTTCAACATGCTCGACGGCTTCGATATCACGGCCATGGCGGTGGTCGCGAGCGCCGTTTCGACAGATCTGAACCTGACGCCCGACCGGCTTGGCTGGATCTTCAGCTTCGCACTGGCAGGGATGATGGGCGGTGCGATGTTCCTTGCACCCATCTCGGACATCATTGGCCGCCGCAAGATGATCATCTTCTCGGTAGCGCTCATCGGCGTCTCGATTATCTTCACGGCAACGGCTACGACGCTGACCGAATTCATCATACTGCGATTTATCAGCGGACTGGGCGCCGGCGCGATGCTGGCCTGCCAGGCGGCGCTGGCAGCTGAATACAGCCCGGACAAATACAAGGCGCTATCCGTTGCCGTCGTCACATCGGGTTATCCGATGGGTGCGATGATGACATCAGTCATCGCCGGCATGATCATGCCGGAGTATGGCTGGCGCGGAATGTTCTGGTTTGGTGGTGTCCTGACCTTGTCCATGGTTTTTGTCGCCTGGCTGCTGATCCCGGAATCCCTTAAGTACCTGTTCCAGCGCCGGCCGGAGGATGCGCTTGAACGCATCAACGCCATTCTCAGGAAACTCGGCAAGGAATTGCTGGATGCAATGCCGACGGTGATCGAAGAAGACAAGGCCGCCCGCGGAGGGATGGTCGGCGGCATGAAAAAACTGCTCGACAAGGATCACCGCAGAGTAACCTTGACGTTATGGACGGCGTTCCTGCTTTGCTTCAGCACACTGTACTTCCTGATGAGCTGGATACCGGCATTGATGGAGGACTCGGGATTCGATGCGACTGTTGGGCGCCAGGCATTCTTCCTTTTTAACCTGGGTGGTGTCATGGGCATCTACCTGATGGGCTGGCTGTCCACCCGTTACAAGCTGACGGACATGATCTGCTACCTGTCACTCATCGCGGCGGTGGGTATGGTGATCTTTGCCCTTGTGCCCACCCAGTTGAACCTGATGCTGGTCCTGACGCTCCTGATTGGCATCGTGCAGCAGGGTGGTTTCACGGGGTTGTATGGCGCTGCCGCAAAGGCCTATCCGACGGATATTCGCAGTACCGGCATTGGCTGGGCGATCGGTCTCGGGCGCTTCGGTGCGGTCGTGGGTCCGGCGGTGGCCGGCTACCTGATTGCCGCGGGCCTCGACATGTCAGCGAACTACTTTATCTTCGCGGTGCCGATGGCCGTCGGCGGACTGATCGCCTACCGCTTGCATATCAGGTAGTCGTCGCGGCGGGAGCCTCGTTTGCCGTGCCAAGCCGATTGCGCACATACCAGACGAACGACATCGCCGTTATCTTCATGACCAGCGCGTAGACGAGCGTCGCGATCGCGAGCTCGGGTGACTTCAGGAAGGTAAACGCGACGAACAGGGCGAGCGACAGGTTCTGTACCCCCACCTCGAAAGTGATACTGGCGACCTGTGGAAAAGGTAGTCGCATCAGCTTGCCGAGCCCGTAACCGAAAGTCATTGCAGTAAGGTTGATCGCCGTCATCAGTACACCGGCTGTGAGCGCATTCTCGACGATGGTGTCCCAGGCGGTAATCGTACCGATGACCACGATCACGATGAGGGCGATCAGGGTTGCCACGCGCAGCGGCTCGATAAGCCGAAGGGCGGCTTCCGGCGCGAAACGCCGAAAGGTCATGCCCAGGGCGACAGGTACGATGGTCAGCTGCGCCAGGGTCCACATCATGTCACTGGCCGGTAGTGACGGAATCGATGATTGATCCATGTGCAGGTTGAGCGCGAGCAATGTGAGGAACGGGACCGAGAAAACGGTAATGAAGCTGGCGACCGTGGTCAGTCCGATCGACAGCGCGACATCGGCGCGGCTCGCGAATACATAAGCATTCGAAGTGATACCGCCCGGGCATGCGGCCAGGATGATGGCGCCCGCTGCGATTACCGGCGGGCTGTCAAAAAGATAGCCGAAGCCGATCGCAAGTGTCGGCAGGAACAGGAGTTGTGCGCACAGGCCGGCCGAAATCGCTTTCGGTTTACGCACGACCTCGAGCAGATTATCGATGGTGAGAGAAAGTCCCATCGCCACCATGACCGTGAACAGGAAGATCGGGACAAACTGCGTATAGAACGTCTCGAGGAACTCCATTGCAGGACCTACTCGTCCGCGAGGGCCAGGGCGACCAGCTCGCCGGCCTGGTTCGCAGCGCCTGCCGCAACGACAATATATTGTTTGCCATTGATGGCATAGGTCATCGGGACGCCACTCTGACGGACGCCCATGTCGACTTCGGCGAGTATCTCGCCGGTCAGTTTGTCGTGGGCCCGGAACTTCGAGCCGCCGTAGGCGGCGCCATAGAGGCCGATACCTTCACCGGCGAACAAGAGTGACCGGGTGACGAGGAGGCCGGCCCGATCATCGTGGCCGGTGCGTGGCAAATCCACACCCTGAAGTTTTTCGTGGTTGACGATCTCTTCCGGCGTATCGCCATTTGCCATGACCCAGCGAATCTTGCCCGTATTGAGGTCGATGGCGGTGATCCGACCCCAGGGTGGCTTCAGGAGCGGCAGCCCGAAGGGGCCGTCAAGCGAGTCGCGACCCATCACGTAGCGCATGTTGGAGCGGTCCGGATCGCTGAGGAGGCCGTGCACCACGGGCGAGGAGGTGGACGACACGTACATGATGCCGGTCTCCGGATCGGCGACGGCTCCCTGCCAGTTGGCGCCACCGACAGTACCGGGCATGACCAGCGTGCCGCGATTGTTTTCGGAGATCACCGTTGGTGGCGTATAAACAGGTCCCAGCGTGTACTGATCGGCGATGCGCTTCGCTTCTGCAAAGATCTCCGGGGTCAGGTCGTTCAAATCGGATTCCAGCACCCCATTCGGCTGGAAGTGTTCCGGCAGTGTGGGGAATGGTTGTGTTGGATGCGTAATCTCGCCAGGCACGGTGCTCGGTGCCACCGGTCTTTCTTCAATCGGCCAGACGGGTTCGCCGGTGCGGCGATCGAATACGAACGTAAAACCCTGCTTTGTGATCTGGGCGACGGCCGGGATCGGAACGCCATCAACCTCGATATCGATGAGTACCGGCGGGGCGGGCAGGTCGTAGTCCCAGATCGGGTGATGCACGGTCTGGAAGTGCCAGATGCGCTCGCCCGTGCGAACGTCGAGGCAGACAATGCTTTGCGCATAGAGATTACCGCCCGGGCGATGTCCGCCATAGTTATCCCCGGTCGGCGCCTCAAGCGGCAGGTAGACGTAGCCGAGATCGGGGTCGGCAGACATGGGAGCCCACACGCCGACATTGCCCGTGTATTCCCATGAGTCTTCGAGCCAGGTGTCGTGACCAAACTCACCCGGTTGAGGAATCGTATGAAAGATCCACAGTCGCTCACCGGTGTTTGCGTCGTAGGCTGTGACGTTGCCGACCGGCATTTCCTTCGTCGGCGGTGCGCCTCCCGCCGGGAAAGCTGAGCCGACAATAACGACGTCATTAACGATCATCGGCGGCGAGCTTGAACCAATCGGTGTTGTGATCGGGTCGATGTCCTGGTCGAGCTGTAATTTAAGATCGACGATGCCGTTATCGCCAAAGTCTTCACGCGGGCGCCCGGTTTTTGCGTCGAGCGCAATCAGCAGATAGCCGGGGGAGATGAGAAAGACGGTTTCCTTGTCTTCGCCGCGATAAATACTGACGCCGCGGCCCGGCCCTTTTCTCGGTGCATACTCGCCACGCTCGCCCTCGTCGAGCCGGTACATCCAGAGGGTTTCACCGGATTTCCCATCGATGGCGACGACCGCGCGACGTTGGCCTGCCGTCGCGTACAGAACACCATTGGCCATGACCGGCGTGGTTTGCAGGTTTGCCCACGGTACCGAACCGAAGTTGTCCGATTTCCAGCGCCAGGCAACCTCCAGGCGATCGACATTTTCGCGATTGATCAGGTCGAGCGCCGAATAATTCATGCTGCCGGCATCGCCCCGGTGGTGCAGCCACTCGGTCGTAATACCATCCGTTTCCACGGGTAGAGCGAGCGCGATGGCTTGCGTAGTTGCCGGCTCAACGAACGGGATGTCGGCGAGCTGCGCCGAGTCACCGCCGAGCGCCCGATCTCCCGGCGCGTAGCCGTTGCGATTGAGCATGAAGGCGACGATGGCTGCGTAATCTGTATCGCTCAATCCGCCCGGATTGGTAACCGGCATGGTTTGTCGGGTCAGGTCGAAGAACTGGCCGATGGACATCGCACGCCAGCGGTCGCGAAACGCGCGACCGGCGAGGTCCAGCCCGGCCTCGGCCCCTTCCAGTGCAGCGCCGTGGCAGACCGCGCAATCGCGAAGATACAGATCCCGGCCGACAGCAGCTTGCTCGAGCGTGTAGATGCCGGCGTCGGCATCCTGGGCGCGTACAACCTGTGCCAGGCACAGGAGGATCAGGAAGAGGGTGAGATTTTTCATGCGGCTTATCGTACCGAAAAGGCCGCGACCGCGTCAGCGTCTGTCAGGTTTTCCTGGCATCGATGATGGGATTGCTGAGGTAGCCAAGTCCGTCAATCTCGACATCCGTGGTCTCGTATTCGCGAAGGTCTATCCCCAGGTTGCCTTGCGGAAAAGCGTCAGTTCCCTTGACGGCCGTGCCGGTATGAACGCAATCGCCAGGCTCCATCGTGAACCACGTCGCCGCCTCGGAAAGTACACGCTCGACTGTGAAGAAGTAGTTGGACGTGTAGTCATCGGCGTACAACTCACCGTCAACGTAACCTTTGATGTGCAGCTGATTAACGTCCTCAATTTCGTCGATCGTCGTGATCCACGGGCCCATCGCCGCAAACGTGTCTGCCGCTTTCGATCGCGCGTGATAGATGAAATACAGGTAGTTGTCATCCTCGAAGCGGTGTCGCCAATCCATGTGATGCGGAAAGATCAGCCCCTTGTCCTGCTTGAGCGCGATGGAGTCCTCTCCGAACTTGATGCCGCTTGCCGTGCAGTCGTTTGTCATCGTGAAACCGAATACGTGATCGAGGATGTTGTCCTCGCCAACGTCTTTTGCGACTGACTTGAACACCGCTACCGGCTCCGGTTCCGGAATCGTCCGCCCGTGGCGCTCAAGGATCCGGATCGGTTTACCATGGCCCGTCAATGCCGAACGTCCTTTCATGAAGAACATCGGGCTGACCATCGGTCTATGCGCGGTCTGGTTCAGGTTGTTGTTATTGACGGCACAGCCAATAATCTTGGAGGCCTTTGGGTTGGGTGCGAGCCAGTCGGCTGCGGTCAGGTCGATCAGTTCCGCCTCGCCGGCGGCGCCACGTGCAATTCGTTTCTCCGCGTCTTCGAGCGCCGCCTCACCGCCGAGAATAAGGTCTTCCATACTCGATGGCGCCAGCGCCACGGCGTTTTCGTCGTCCACCCGTCCAATGACGGTCTCCTGCGCATTCATTCGAAGGGTGCCGAGCTTCATCGTGTCAATCTCCGGGTAAACGGCCAGTGTGGCAATCCGACGCAGTCTGACAGCGGCGGATCATTAGGCAATAAGCTGTTTCGCATTACGATATAATATCCACCCGACTGACGTACCCAGGCAGAATAACAACAGTCGGCCGGACAACAGCATGAGTATAACGCCCGACAAAAACCTCGCGAAGTCATCGACCGTCCACAGCGTCGTCGTCGCTTCGCAACTACTCGAATTCCTTGCGGAAAGTGGTCGTCCGCAGCGCGTGACCGATATCGCGGCGCACCTCGGCATGACCAAAGCGCGGGTTTCCCGGCACCTGAGCACGCTGTCGGACTTGGGCCTGGTCGCGAAGATGCCGGACAAAAGCGGTTACCGGCTGGGACCGGCCCTGTTCCGGTTGTCGAATGCAGCACTCGACCAGTACGAAATCACGAACATCGCGTATCGGTACATGGTCGTGCTCAGAAACCAGGTCCAGGAATCGTTGTTGCTGGCGATCCCGGCTGGCGGCGATGCACTGGTCATAGGCCGG
>CAZVWF010000031.1:0-28294 GCA_964630795.1 uncultured Woeseia sp.
ACGACACATTCTATTTCCCGGGTGGCAATCTGCTTCGAACACACACTTCGCCGGTGCAGATTCGCTCGATGGTCGACGAAGGTGTGCCCATACGCATCATTGCGCCGGGGCGTGTCTATCGGTGCGATTCCGATCAGACCCATACCCCGATGTTTCATCAGGTCGAGGGTCTCGTCATTGATCGGAACATCAGTTTTGCAAACCTCAAGGCCGTACTGCACCAGTTTGTCGAGAACTTCTTCGAGCGCGATGCCAGGTTGCGCTTCCGGGCGTCTTACTTTCCCTTCACCGAACCTTCAGCCGAAGCGGACGTGGAATGGGAAGCGGGCAAATGGCTGGAGATTCTCGGCTGCGGCATGGTCCATCCAAACGTCCTGAAAAACGCAGGGATCGACCCGGAGGAGTTCACAGGATACGCCTTCGGCATGGGCGTCGAGAGACTGGCCATGTTGCGTTACGGCGTAGATGACCTTCGTACCTTTTTTGAAAACGATCTGCGCTTCCTGCGCCAGTTCAACTAGCGTGAAGGCCTGCTGATGAAGTTTTCAGAAAAATGGCTGCGCGACTGGGTAAATCCGTCGATCGGCACCGATGAACTGGCGCATCGCCTGACAATGATCGGGCACGAAGTCGATTGTCTCGAACCTCAGGGCGAAGGGCTCGATGGTGTAGTCGTCGGCGAGGTGCTTTCCTTTAAGAAGCATCCGGATGCCGACCGCTTGTCGGTTTGCCAGGTGTCTGTGGGTAATGGCGAGGCACTGGAAGTCGTATGTGGTGCGCCAAATGTTCGCGAGGGAATGAAGAGTCCTTTTGCGCCCGTCGGCACAAAATTGCCGAACGGCATGAAGCTCAGGAAGGCCAAAATTCGTGGTGTGGTCTCGAATGGGATGTTGTGTTCCGCTATCGAACTGGGCCTTGGCGATGAATCTGACGGTATCGTTGAGCTCGATGACGATGCACCGACCGGCATGACCCTGACTGAGCACCTGGGTCTTCCCGACGTGTCCTTAGACCTCGACCTGACACCGAATCGTGGCGACTGCTTCAGTGTATTGGGCATTGCGCGGGATGTTGCTGCGGTCACTTCAATGCCCATGAAGGACCCGACAGTGATGCCGGTCAAGGCGACGACCGATGACAAACATCCGGTCGACCTCGTGCATCCGGCCGGGTGCCCCCGATTCGGCGCCCGCGTCGTCAGGGGTATTGATATGTCAGCCGAGTCACCGATGTGGATGAAGGAACGCCTGCGGCGGAGCGGTCTCCGGTCAATACATCCGGTGGTCGACGTTACCAACTACGTAATGATGGAGCTTGGTCAACCGCTTCACGCCTATGATCTGGCATGTCTGAAAGGCACGATCCGCCCGCGCCTGGCGGCAGAGGGCGAAGTATTGACCTTGCTGGATGAAAAGACGGTCAAGTTACTGCCGAATACGCTGGTCATTTCGGATGACTCCGGGGCTATTGGCATGGCCGGGATTATGGGTGGGCTGTCGACCGCTGTGACAGATAAAACGACAGACGTTTTCTTTGAGGCGGCGTTTTTTACGCCGCAAATGATGGCCGGTGTTGCGCGCCAGTATGGCATGCACACCGATGCATCGATGCGATTCGAGCGTGGCGTTGATCCGCAAAACCAGGTACGTGCGATCGAGCGTGCAACCGGGTTGTTGATCGACATTGCCGGCGGCGAAGCGGGTCCGTTGGTCGACCACCATATTGCAGAAGCGTTACCGGTTGCTTCGAAACTGACGCTCAGGCGGTCGCGATTAAGCCGCATTCTAGGCACGGATATCCCGACCGAAAGAGTCACACAAATTTTGTCTGATCTTGGTCTCGAAACCGAACAAAAAGATGACAGCTGGGATGTGAAAATTCCCACTTATCGATTCGATATCGATGTTGAAGACGCGCTTGTCGAAGAGGTTGCCCGAATATTTGGCTACGACGAAATTCCTGAGGAGACCGCAACCGGAGATACGCCACTCGCAACCGCAACAGAGTCGGCTGTCGATCTTGATCAGGTTGCCGATACCCTGGTTGCAAGGGACTACCAGGAGGTTCTTACATACAGCTTTATCAGTGAGGAAGCTGACACGTTGATTGCAGGCGAAAAGTCAGAACTGATTTTAAGTAACCCGATTTCTTCGGAAATGTCGGTGATGCGAAGTTCGATTTGGCCGGGATTAATTGAAGCGGCTTCTGCAAACCTTGCAAGGCAACAAGATCGAGTTCGTATTTTTGAAATCGGGAAAACGTTTCACGGTAGTCTGGACAAGCCTGTTGAATTCGTTCGCATCTCCGCAATTATCACCGGTGAATTGGTTGATAAACAGTGGGGAAACAGCGTGCAGAGCGTTGATTTCTTTGACATAAAATCAGACCTCGAGGCGCTGCTTACGATGACCGGCGCGGCAGGTGACTTTAGTTTTGTTGCGACCGAGCATGTTGCGTTACAACCGGGCCAAGCTGCAAAAATAATGCGCGATGATGAAGTGGTTGGAATGGTTGGCAAGTTACATCCGAACATTGCCAAACAGTTTGACATTGAGAAAGCGGCATTGGTTTTCGAACTCGATGCCGATGCTTGCTTCGCTGCAGTTGTTCCCGTCGCCAATACGATTTCCAGGTTCCCGGCTATTCGTCGTGACATTGCCGTTATCGTTAAAGATGATGTGTCTGCAAACCTTCTACTGGAGGCTGCTGAGTCGGCCGCGCCGGAGTTCGTCAGGAGCGTCAGAATATTTGACGTATACAAGGGCCCGGGAATAGAAGCAGGGCTAAAAAGCGTAGCTTTGGGCTTGATTTTACAGCAAACATCGCGCACCCTTACCGACGAAGATGCAGATACCGTGATGTCCGCGGTCCTCCGCAAATTGCAGCAGGTTTTTGGTGCAGAACTAAGAGATTAGAATAATGGCGCTGACCAAAGCAGATATGGGGGAATCCCTCTTTAATGAGCTGGGATTAAACAAGCGGGAAGCTCGTGAGCTTGTCGATTTGTACTTCGAAGAACTGCGAGCGTCGCTCGCGGTAGGGGAGCAGGTCAAACTTTCCGGATTCGGGAATTTTGATCTTCGGGATAAAAACGAACGTCCCGGGCGTAATCCGAAAACGGGAGAAGAAATTCCGATTACGGCACGCCGGGTAGTGACATTTCGTCCGGGGCAAAAACTAAAAGCCCGAGTAGAGGCCTATGCTGGAACCGGGGAATAACGACGAATTACCACCAATCCCAGGCAAACGCTATTTCACCATCGGTGAGGTAAGCGACCTGTGTGCGGTCAAGCCGCACGTATTGCGTTACTGGGAGCAGGAATTTCCGCAGCTGAAACCAGTGAAGCGTCGGGGCAACCGTCGCTACTATCAGCGTCAGGATGTCCTGATCATTCGCCAGATTCGAAGCCTGCTTTATGACGATGGCTTCACGATCGGCGGTGCCCGTCAGCGGCTGACTGGTGATCAGGCTAAGGAAGACGTGAGTCAGAGCCAGCAAATCATCAAGCAGCTGCGCATTGAACTCGAGCAAGTTCTGAAGATCCTGCGACGCTAAAGTCAGACTTTCATCGTACGAGGGCGGCAAGTATCATTGCCGCCCTCGTTTCGTTTCGGATACCGTCGGGGCGTAGCGCAGCCTGGTAGCGCACCACAATGGGGTTGTGGGGGTCGGAGGTTCAAATCCTCTCGCCCCGACCAGATTCCGGAACCACAGAAAATGGCCTTCCTCGCCAGAATCAGGAAGGCCATTTTCTGTGGTTCCGGAATCTGTGGTGGGACTGGGTATCAAAGGCGGGAGTTTGCGGGATCGCCTGCAGCGATCCCAGGCGAATTCGTGAAGCGATTGCGCGCTATCCAGCGGTGATCGAAAAGCCCCTGCGGTTGGAGAGTCGTGCGTTTGACCGGAGCTAGGGGCTTTCGGTCTGCATTGCCGCAGCCTTAAGTTTCCGGTCTTCGATGCCGAGGAGGATCGGCTTCGCCGTGTCGCGATAAATATTGATCTTGGCGTTATAGGCGGTGCGGGTCAGCCCGTGTTTGTCCCGAATATTCAGGCGGCGTATATTGAATTCACCATTTTCGAGTTTTTCGCCAGTGAGGTAGCACTTGATGGCGGTTACGCGCTCACCGGATAGTTCCAGGCCGCTGAGTTTGGACAGATTGCCCTGCGCCCGTTGCAGAAAGCGGGTAGCGTCGAGATTAACCTGTGAATGGGTCTCGTCGCTTTCCTGGTCGCTCAGGTCTGCCATGAAGTCACCGACCAGGATCTGTCCCGGGCAGGCCGCCTCGATCATCCGTGCGAGCTCGATTGTGACGTCACCGACGATGAAGTTGTGCATCGTCGGGTTGAGGCCTTCGGCCTGGTGAAACTCGTAGCAGCTGCCGACATGGAAACAGGCACGCAGCTTCGGCACCGTCCTGGCGACAAACTTGCTGCTGGCGATGGCGTTATCGGCAAGCACCAGGTGCATGAAATGGTAGAGATTGACGTTGGCGTCAATGCCATGGTCCCGGTTCCAGATATAGAACCCGTCTCCACTCGACGAGCGTGCGAAATTAATGCCGACATCCAGCTCCAGCATCTTGGCGTGTGCCGAATTTAGCGAATACGACAGGCTATTCAGCTGTGTCATCTGCTCGAACGGCGTCAACAGGCTGAAGCCCACGATATCGAACAGGGTGACCGCACGGCTCGCGACATAGTTGATCCCGTAGCGACGGATCATCTTCTCAATGATCTGCGTTTCCACCGGATGGCCGGTCAGGGCCTGGCGTAATGCAATCTGTGTGGGTTTGACATCGAGCAGTCTCGCGACCTTCTGCATTTGCGTTAAAGACAGCTGTCGCTCGCCTGAAATCAGATCGGTGATGAATCGCGCCGACACTTTCTGTGGCAGCGTTGCATCCCTGGCCGGCGCAGCGGTGTATTCGGCGATCGCGAAGTGGGGCACGACGAGGATCAGAATGCCGTCATCCAGTGGACACCAGCTCAGAATGCTGTTTTGACCGAGAGACCATTCGGCATTCAGGCAGCGCTCCAGGTGGACGAGGTTGCTTCGCTGCCGAAGGTCCATGTCGTTAGCCAAGCCGGCCAATTGGTCCAGGTAGGGTGAATAGTCGGCCACTCGCCCAGTGCCCGACTGCGAAAGATCGTCCAATTCCATTCAGGTCGCCAGTAGTGCGATAACCCGTGCCCCAGGATTACCGCCAGGAATGTGTTACTGCTTATTACAGTCGAAATTAATCAACAATCCCGGACAGCGCAAGTATTATTGGGGGTTAGCACGGGTCGCACAGATTGATTTGGGTGGCAGTGAGCGCACATTTTGATGGTTTATATAATATTGGCAAATAATGTTGGGTAACGCTGCTGCGATAGCGCCTGCCATCGACGAGGTACGAGCCCTGGCTCGCAGGCTTGACGAATGGGTTGTGCGGACTCCCGTCGTGCGATGCCGCAATCTCGAGATTGGCATCGGCAGTGGGGCAGAGTTGTGGGGCAAGCTCGAATTCCTGCAACAAACCGGTACCTTCAAGCCACGTGGTGCGCTTTCCAATGTACTCAATACGGATCCGGACGAGCTTGCCGCCGGCGTTACGGCAGTCAGTGCCGGTAATCATGCGATTGCGACGGCATTTGCGGCCCGGTGCACCGGCGTCCATGCCAAGGTGGTCATGATGCACTCGGCCAGCCCGGCACGGATAGAAGCCTGCCGCCACTACGGCGCGGATATCGTCCTCGCCGACGATGTGCACCAGGCGTTCGATCTGGTCGAAGAGATTCGCGACCAGGAAGGCCGCTGTTACATTCATCCGTTTGAGGGCCGCAATGTGACCGCTGGAACCGCCACCCTTGGCCTGGAGATCTGTGAGCAGATCGAGTCATTCGATGCGGTCGTCATTCCTATTGGCGGTGGCGGCCTGTGTTCCGGCATTGCAAGTGCGATCAAACAACTAAAACCTGAAGTCGAAGTCATCGGCGTTGAGCCAGCAGGTGCCGATTCGATGCGGCGTAGTTTCGCGAGCGGCAAGCCCGAGAAGCTCGACACGGTACACACCATCGCCGATAGCCTTGGTGCGCCTTTCGCGTTGCCTTACTCGTTCGAGATCTGTCGGCAGTATGTGGACGACCTCGTTACGGTTTCTGATGCCGAGCTTGAGGAGGCGATGACGCGGCTTTTTCAGGATATGAAGATCGCTGTTGAACCAGCGTGCGCCGCCAGTACTGCCGCAATCACCGGCCCGCTTAATGACCGCCTTGACGGCAGGAAGGTCGTGTTGATCTTTTGTGGCAGCAATATCGACTGGCGAACGTTCGAGGGGCATGCCGGACCGTTTTGATGCTGACAGAGCAACTCAAAAATATCGTTGGTGACGGCGGCTGGACGACCGATGCGCATGAACTCGAGCCGCATCTTGTCGAGTGGCGGGATGCCTGGCGTGGCAAGACATCGATCATGGTGTCGCCAGACACTGTCGAAAAGGTTGCCGACGTCGTCCGTGCCTGTCGCGTGGCGGGCACGGCAATTGTGCCGCAGGGCGGTAATACGGGTTTGTGCGGCGGCGCGATACCGGATGTCGATGGCAGCCAGGTATTGCTGTCCTTATCCCGAATGAATCGTATTCGAGCGATAGACCCCGAGGATCACAGCATTGTCGCCGAGGCTGGTTGCACCCTGGCGAGTATTCAGGCAGCGGCTTGCGACGTTGACCGGTTCTTTCCATTGAGTCTGGCGGCCGAGGGCAGTTGCCAGATTGGCGGTAACCTTTCGACCGATGCGGGTGGCATCAATGTGCTGCGTTACGGTACCGCCAGGGACCAGGCGCTGGGTCTCGAAGTTGTCCTGGCGGACGGCAGTATCCTGAATGGACTCCGCAATTTACGAAAGGACACGGCGGGTTATGATCTCAAGCACCTGTTCATCGGCTCGGAAGGCACATTAGGCATTATTACGGCCGCCTCGTTAAAGATGCATCCGGTACTCGAGGATGTGGAAACCGCCTTCCTCGCGCTTGAGTCGCCTGCGAAAGCGGTCGAGTTGTTGTCGATTCTCCGTCAACAACTGGCGGATCGGATTCACGCCTTCGAATTGATGCCGGATCGCGCATTGCGATTCGTCAGCCGCCACATGCAGGATATCCGGTTGCCAGTGGCGCCTGAACATCCCTGGTATGTTTTGCTTGAAGCGTCGGGCGATTCGACAGGTCGGATGGAAGCCGGTCTTGTGAATGCGCTCGAACGAGGGATCCTCGTCGAGGCAATCACGGCAAAGAACGAACGTGAATCAGCGGGTTTCTGGCGCTTACGGCACGCCATCTCGGAGGCGCAGAAAAGAGAAGGCGCAAGCCTCAAACATGACATATCCGTTCCAGTAGGTTCAGTGGCGGATTTCATCGAAGTTGCCAGCGCGGCGGTGACGAATTATTTGCCAGGACTGCGGGTGGTTGCATTCGGTCATGCGGGCGATGGTAACGTGCACTTCAATCTCAGCCAGCCGAAGGACGCCGAGCCGGCGGACTTCCTCGGGCACCGGGATGCACTGGCCGATGTTGTCTACGACGTCGTTGATCGTTTCGGTGGAAGTATCAGCGCAGAGCACGGGATCGGTGTCGCCAAGCGATCACATCTGGAGGCGTACAAAAGTGAGACGGAAATCATGCTGATGCGCACCTTGAAATCTGCGTTGGACCCGGAAGGGCTTTTGAATCCCGGCAAAGTGGTTTGACGATCAGCGCCGGGGCAGGCTGTCCGGCGCACCCGGTAATAGCAACATTTTCAATCAAATCACGGTTATGATCAGGGATGATGATTCGTAATAAACGAATGAATAATTCGAAAAACCCCTGAGAGCGAAATCTATGGAAGAAAAAGAGTTGCGGCGTTTTTCGCGCGTCGTTGTCGATGGTGTTGAGCAAGCGCCAAGCCGCGCAATGCTGCGAGCGGTTGGATTCGAAGAAGAAGACTTCGCCAGGCCGCAAATTGGTATTGCCTCGACCTGGAGCATGATCACCCCGTGCAACATGCACATTCATGAGCTTGCCAAAAAGGCGGGCGAGGGCGCGGACGAGGCGGGTGGCAAGAGTGTCATATTCAATACGATTACCGTGTCGGACGGCATTGCGATGGGCACGCCCGGCATGCGCTACTCCCTGGTCTCCCGGGAAATCATTGCTGATTCGATCGAGGCAGTGGCTGGAGCGGAGGGATTCGATGGCGTCGTTGCAATCGGCGGCTGCGACAAGAACATGCCAGCCTGTGTCATGGCGATGGCGCGACTGAATCGACCCGGGGTTTTTGTTTACGGCGGCACGATCAAACCGGGCGCCAAACGCCGCGATATCGTTTCCGTATTCGAAGCAGTAGGCGCCCATGCGGCCGGCAAGATTGATGATGTCGAACTGCTGGAGGTTGAACAAACCGCCATTCCGGGTGCTGGCGCGTGCGGGGGAATGTATACCGCCAATACGATGGCGTCAGCGATCGAGGCACTGGGCATGAGCCTTGGCAACAGTTCCGCACAGGAAGCGATTTCCGAAAGCAAGGCGAGCGATTGCCTGCGGGCTGGCGAAGCCGTGGTTAACCTTGTCAAGGAAGACATCAGGCCACGCGACATCATGACCAAGAAGGCTTTTGAGAATGCGATCACGGTGATCAATGCGCTGGGAGGCTCGACAAATGCGGTGATGCACCTCATGGCGATGGCGCGTGAAGCCGACGTCGACCTGTCACTGGACGATTTCATTTGCATTGGTGCCCGTACACCCGTACTCGCGGATGTGAAACCCAGTGGGAAATACCTGATGTCGGAATTGATCGATATTGGCGGCATTCAGCCACTAATGAAGCGCATGCTCGACGCTGGCATGCTGCATGGCGATTGTCTGACAGTCACCGGCAGGACGATGGCTGAGAACCTTGCAGACGTTCCTGATTATCCGGAGGGGCAGGACGTCATCCGGGACTTCGATGATCCAATCAAGCCGGAAGGGCACCTTGTGATCATGTATGGAAACCTGGCCTCGGAAGGTGCTGTAGCGAAAATTACGGGCAAGGAAGGGTTGCGCTTCGAGGGCAATGCCAAAGTCTTTCATTCTGAAGAGGACGCGCTGCAGGCTATTCTTGACGGCAAGGTGATTAAAGGTGACGTGGTTGTGATTCGTTACGAAGGCCCGAAGGGCGGGCCAGGCATGAGGGAGATGTTGAGCCCTACCGGTGCCATCATGGGTAAGGGACTGGGCGAAGATGTTGCTTTGATTACGGACGGGCGTTTTTCGGGCGGCAGTCACGGTTTTGTCGTTGGCCATGTGACGCCTGAGGCGGCAGTCGGCGGAACCATTGCCCTGATCGAGGACGGCGACCGTATCGTAATCGATGCCGAGGTATGCCGAATTGATCTGGAAGTCTCCGACAATGAACTGGAGCGACGGCGAGCCGCATGGAAACGACCGCCGTCCAGCGTCACGACTGGAATTCTGGCCAAGTATCGTGCAGAAGTAAGGTCTGCATCGGAGGGGGCCGTGACTGTTGCGCCACCGTGGGACGAGTCGACCTGATTCTGCTTGACCTTGAACGTGTCGTTCGATTTACTGCGCACCTCGATTCATTATCCGCCCAGGTATTGTGCCGTGGCAGCGGCGATCCCGTTGCCCTATAACGACGAAAACGAATGGCGCGCCAGAGGTACCGGGGGTGCGAACGACGGGGAACCGGCCGGACAAAAGAGCCGGAAAGCTGTCATAAAGCCCGCAAGGTTTCCTCCGCGCGGGTTTTTTTTGACAGGGCGAATTGAATAAGCGTAAACCGCTCAGGACAAGACGTGCGATCTGAAACGGACATCGAAAAGGAACCCTGGTGGGTTCAAAAGCGGACCGAGTTGCTAAGCCTTGCAGACCGGCATCTTAATGCTTATGTCTATGATCTCGATACCGTAATTCAGAAAGCCGGTGATATTCAATCGCTCGGAGCGGTGGACCGTGCGCTGTATGCCGTCAAAGCGAACTTCAATGCAGACATAATCCGCACACTGGCAGGGGCAGGTGTCGACTTCGATTGTGTGTCTCCGGGTGAGGTTCGATTGATCCGCGAGGTCTTGTCCGACGATTGTGAGGGCAGAATACTTTTTACTCCCAATTTCGCGCCACGCGACGAATATGAATGGGCTTTTCGGGAAGGTCTGTGCGTCACGCTAGATAATCTCTTTCCCCTGAAGCACTGGCCCGAGATTTTTGCGGACCGGGATATCTTTGTGCGTATCGATCCCGACTATGGCGCGGGTCATCACGAGCATGTCATTACAGCGGGTGTCACTTCCAAGTTCGGCGTATCGATCGATGAAATCGATGAGCTCGTGACACTGATCAATTCGGCCGGTGCGCGTGTCGTCGGCATCCATGCCCACAGTGGATCCGGTATTCTCGAGCCTCAAAACTGGCAGTCAGTTGCCGCAGTGCTTGCCGGTATCGCCGAACGATTTCCCGATGTACGGACACTGGATCTCGGCGGCGGAATCGGCGTGCCGGATCGACGCGGCATGCCCGGGTTCGACCTGGCTGCGCTCGATGAGTTGCTCGGCACAGTTAAAGCGGAATACCCGGATTATTCGCTCTGGCTGGAACCCGGGCGCTACCTGGTGGCGCAAGCTGGTGTGCTTATCGCTCATGTTACCCAGACCAAGGAAAAGGGCAGTCATGCCTATGTTGGTGTGAGCACGGGCTTTAATTCGCTGATACGTCCGGCGCTTTACGACGCCTACCACGAGATTGTGAATCTCACACAACTCGATGCTGAAGCGACTGAGACCGTTACGGTGGTTGGTCCTATTTGCGAAACCGGCGACAAACTTGGTACCGGGCGGGCCTTTCCTCCCAGTAATGAAGGTGACGTCGTACTGATTGCGAATACGGGTGCGTACGGCTATGTCATGAGTTCGCGCTACAATCTTAGGGACGCACCGGAAGAAATAGCCATCTGACAGGGAGTGAAACATGAGGATACTGACACTGCTGCTCGTCGCCCTGGCATCGGTTGCCCTGGCAGATGATGCAGACGATGCAGGCGCAAAAATTCACGAGTATTTTGAGCTTTTTAATGCGAGGGATGTCCGGACGATTGCCAACGAGATCTATTCGTCGCCGGTGCATATTGGTGGGGGCGACGGTCATAGTGTCTATGCAGACCCGGCGGCGTCCATCGAAAGCCTCACTCGTTTTTACAGTCAACTCGATGAACAGGGCTGGAAGGCCTCGGTCATCGATCACCTGGAGATATGTCAACTGTCAGACACGCTGGCATTGGTTGATACACGGTTTTCGCGGATGACCCAGGATAATGAACCGATACCGCCGGCGGTACGCACGACGCTCTATGTGGTGCAAAAACTTGAAGACCGCTGGGCAATTGTCGCCTTTTATGGTCACGATGCAGACAAACGTCCGTCCTGCGGCTAGGTGGAACCAGTGACAGGCCGAAGGGTATTCTTGCGTACGATGATGTCGGCAAGCGCGTTGTCGCTGACAGGCCGGTCGGCGTTCAGCAAGGGCGGAATGAATATCCTGATCCTCGGTGGCACCGGTTTTATCGGTCCACATCTTGTGCGTTACGCAATGGACCGCGGACACCGGATCACGCTGTTCAATCGAGGTCGAACCAACACGCACCTGTTTCCGGATGTAGAAAAGCTGGTAGGTGATCGCAACGACAATCTTTCGGCACTGGAAGAGCGGCGCTGGGATGCAGTCATCGACAATTCGGGCTACACACCCCAGCAGGTTCGCCTGAGCGTCGACCTGTTGAAGGGTGCATGCGACCAGTACCTGTTTACGTCGACCCGTGGTGTCTACACAGACTTTACCACTGCGATTATGGATGAGGATGCCCCGATCGGCGCCGAGAACCCGCCGGCGCCGGACTGGACCAGTTACCGCGACAACAAGGCGAAGGCGGAACGTATCGTGCAGGGCGTTTTCGGTGCCAGGAGCCAGATTACACGCCCGCCGGTCATTGTCGGGCCGGGCGATCGAACCGACCGGTTTACCTACTGGGTCGACCGTATCGATGGCGGTGGCGACATTCTCGTTCATGGAGATCGATCAGACCCCGTCCAGTACGTCGACGTACGCGACCTCGCCGAGTTTTATGTGCACATGGTCGAGAACTCGATCCGCGGTATCTATAACACCGTTGGACCGGGATCCCCGCTGACCAATGCCGGGTTCGTTCATGGCATCAAATCGGTCACGGCGACACCGTCGAGCTTCACATGGGTGGATTGGGACTTCCTGATCGCCGAGGGTGAAGAGGCGCAGGTCACATTGCCGTTCTGGTATCGACCCGAGGGCCGCTTCCTCAACTACGGGCGTATGGTCAATACGCGCGCGATCGAAGCGGGAATGCGCTTCAGGCCGCTTGCCGTTACTGCAAAAGACACCCTCGACTGGCACCGAACGCGGAGCGAGGAGCAGCAGGCGAACCTGCGGGTAGGGCTGAGCCGCGAACGCGAGGCGGAATTGCTGGAGAGGTGGGCGTCGACATAAACCTGGCGCGTCCGATAATGGTGATGCCCATCGGGGTCATCAAGGCAATAAAATACATTATTAAAATAACCTAAGTTATTAAAAATAAGGTAGAAAAGATGGACAATACTCGGCTCAATCGACGCGATGTGATTCGCAGCCTGGCGGGTGCAGCCGCACTTTTCGGGCTTTCTGCGGAGGCCGTTGCGGGTAAACCATCGACATTGCCGTCGACCGAACTGCTGGACAGCGATCCCGAAGCGTTCTGGTCGCGTCTGCGTGATGAACAGTTCCTGATGCCGGGAAAGCGGGCGTTTTTGAATACGGGCAGCCTGGGTGTCACCGCACGGCCGGTATTGCAGGCCGTCGCGGACTACCTTCACAGGGCGGCGGAGCTCGATTTCGATCATTTGCAGGTCGAGCGCTATCCTCGTTGGGGCTACGAGACGCTGGATGAAGAGCGGATGCTCCTGGCCGAATTCGTGGGCTGTACAAAAGACGAGCTGGCGATTACCCACAATGCGACTGAGGCGATGTCGATAATTGCCGGCGGCATGGTGCTGGAGGCAGGTGCCGAGGTGCTGCTGACCAACCAGGAACATCCCAGCGGCCGGGGGCCGTGGCAGGTTAGAGAGGCGCGCGGCGAACTGACAACACGGGAGGTCGACATTCCGCTGCCGCCGGAAAGTCCAGAGCAGCTGGTGGACATCATCACCTCGGCCATAGGGCCAAGTACGCGGGTGCTGAGCTTCAGTGGTATCACGAGTCCCACCGGCCTGCTAATGCCTATTCAGGAGATTTGCGATGCCGCGCGTGAAAGGGGCGTGATAACCGTGGTCGATGGCGCGCATATGTCCGGGCAGGTTCCTTATCGAATTGATGAGATGCATTGTGACTATTACGCGGGTAGCCCGCACAAGTGGCTATTCGCGCCGGCAGGCTCGGGCCTTCTGTACATTCGCGAAGAGCACCTCGACACGCACTATCCGGTGATCGCAACGACCGGCTGGAATGACAAATCGCTGAAGGCCGGGCGATTCATGCGCTTTGGCACCAACAATCGCGCTGTCATTGAGGGGCTGATGGCCGGGCTCGCATTCGCACGGTCCGTCGGTCCCGACCATATCTATCGCCGCATTCATGACCTCGCTGTCGATACCTACGAGCGTGCGGCGGCGTTACCGTATTGCGAGATGCTTTCGCCGGAAGATGACAAAATGTACGGATCCCTGGTGACATTCCGGATTAATCTGCCGGAGGAAAGGCTGGCGCGGCTCTGGCAAGCCTGCAGGGAGCGACTGATCTGGACAACCGGCAACCCCCAACTGCGCGTGTCGACACATGTCCACACTCGTCGGTCCGACCTTGACCTGTTCTTCGAAACACTTGCGGAGGCAGCCGCATAAGCCATGCAGGAAGCCTTCCTGGCTGAAATGCGCGACGCCCTGATTGCGCTGCGGGCCGAATTGCAGTCGGTCACGGATACGGCCGAGTCGTCCGCTCAGCCGGTGGAACTGGATCAGCAGCGGGTAGGGCGCCTGTCTCGAATGGACGCCATGCAGGTCCAGGCGATGGCCCGGGCTGCCGGCCGCCGCCGCGAAGTAAGCTTGCAGGGCATTGCTGCCGCACTGGCGCGAATAGAAAGCGGAGAATTCGGTCATTGCCAGGGCTGTGATGAACCGATCGGGGAAAACCGGCTCCGGTTCGATCCTGCTGTCGCCTTGTGCATCGACTGTGCCAGTGCGGCCGAAAATGCGCCCCGCGGCCGGGACCGATAAATCGTTGGCCGTATTGATGTAATCTCATATTCGCAATGCCGAATAAGATTGACCGGCTTGATCTGTAGATTCTAGACTTTCCCGACTCATCGAGACCGGCTGAGGGATAGGCCCAGTGACGCCGGGGCAACCTTCAGGGTTAACCACCCTGAAAAGGTGCCAACTCCTGCGAAGTCTTCAGGGCTTCGAGAGATGAGTGTCAATGCAACGCCTGTCGGCCCGGCCGCTGGTGAAAGGGCATGGCACCCTCCCTGCGTCTTCGCGGGAGCCGATGAGAACAACCGGCATTTGCCGGCATCGGAATAACGCGGAGACAAGCTGATGAACAATCCAGTCAACCCGGCCACCAAAGCGGTGCGGGCTTCCATAGATTCAGATGAGCAGCACAGTGCCATCGTGCCGCCACTTTATCTGTCATCCAATTTCGCCTTTCGCCAGTTCGGTGAGAAGGGCGAGTACGACTACACGCGCAGCGGCAATCCTACGCGAACGACCCTAGTCGATGCGCTGACGGAACTCGAAGTTGGCGCCGGTGGCATCGTGACCTCGTCAGGCATGGCGGCACTGACACTGGTCACACAATTGCTCGCGCCTGGGGATACCGTTGTCGTGCCGCATGATTGCTATGGTGGCACGTATCGATTATTCGAAAGCCTGGCAGCCCACGGGCGGTTCAAGGTTATTTTCGTTGACCAGGCTGACGACGTTGCCCTTGCACGCGCTTGCGCACGCAATCCCAAACTGATCCTGGTTGAAACACCCTCCAACCCGCTATTGCGCATTATCGATATTCGCAGGATGGCGACCGTGGCCGGTCAGTGCGGGGCGTTGCTCGCAGTCGATAACACTTTTCTCTCACCGGCACTGCAAAAGCCGCTGACGCTCGGTGCTGACATCGTTGTGCATTCGACGACGAAGTACCTGAACGGCCACAGCGACGTTGTCGGCGGTGTGGTCCTCGCTGCGACCAAAGAGCTTGCCGAGCAATTGGACTGGTGGGCCAATTGCCTTGGCCTGACCGGTGCACCGTTCGATGCCTATCTCACTTTGCGGGGCGTGCGTACATTGTATGCGCGGATGCAGCAGCATGAGAAGAATGCGCAGGCCCTGGCTGAGCGGCTGGACGAGCACGAGGCGGTTGATAAAGTCTATTACCCCGGATTGTCTGGCCACGACGGACATGCCGTTGCGGCATCTCAACAGTCAGGATTCGGTGGCATGTTGAGTTTCGAACTGGCCGGTGGGGAGAACGCTGTCCGGACGTTCCTGGAAAGTCTCAGGTTCTTTTCACTCGCGGAGTCACTGGGCGGTGTTGAAAGCCTGGTCTGTCACCCGCCGAGCATGACGCATGCCGCGGTAAGAGAATCGGCGTTGTCAGAGGCGGGCATACAGCCGAACCTGGTCCGTCTGTCAGTCGGTATCGAGTGTGGCGAAGATCTTGTGGCAGACGTCCTGCAGGCGCTCAACGCAGCGCAGCTTGCGGTTCGCAGCCAGCAGATCAGCGCAGTCGCTGAATGATTGCGTCGGTCATGTCGACGGTGCCTGCTGAGGCGTGGTCTCCGCCCGCAATGTCTGCGGTGCGAATACCGTCCTCGATGGTGCTGTCGATTGCCGCATCAATGGCCGCCGCCTCGTCGTCGAGTCCGAAGCTCAGGCGCAGCATCATCGCGATGCTGGCGATCATGCCACAGGGATTCGCGAGACCCTGGCCGGCTATATCGGGTGCCGAACCGTGAATTGGTTCGTAAAGGCCACGGCGGGTTTCACCCAGGGATGCTGAGGGCAACATGCCCATCGAACCCGCCAGCATCGATGCTTCATCCGTCAAAATATCGCCAAACATGTTCTCGGTCACCACTACGTCGAATGCTGCCGGGCGGTTGATCAGGTGCATCGCAGCTGCGTCCACGAGCATATGCTCAAGCTCAATGTCTGGAAACTCGGCTGCCATCGTCCGCACGGTGACGTCTCTCCAGAAGCGGGAGGTTTCGAGGACGTTCGCTTTGTCGACGGAACAGAGCTTGCCACGTCGTTCGCCTGCGAGCCTGGCGGCAACCCGGATGATACGTTCAACTTCGTGCTGCTCGTAGATACAGAGATCCGATGCCGAGTGTTCGTCGCGCGTTTTTTCGCCGAAGTAAATGCCACCGGTCAGTTCCCGTATAACGATAATGTCGACGCCATCGAGCCGGTCCGCTTTGATCGGTGACGCATCGGCAAGCGCGTCGATGATCTTCACAGGACGGATATTGGCGAATACCTCGAGATTGGCGCGCAGCGCAAGAATGCCTTGCTCGGGTCGGACCGGCGCATTCGGGTCTGACCATTTAGGGCCGCCGACGGCACCTAGAATGACAGCGTCCGATTCTGCACAGGCCGCGCGTGTGTCGGCCGGGAATGGGTCGCCGATTGCGTCAATTGCGGCACCACCAATCAACTGCTCTGTGCACTTGAACTGGTGTCCATACTGATCGGCCACGGCGTCCAGGACGCGCAATCCTTCCGTGCAGACTTCCGGTCCAATGCCATCACCTGGCAATACTGTAATCAGGGCTTCCAAGTTCTTTTTTCCTCAAAGGTCTGAATGTCATCGAGATGCTTCCGGAGATAGCCGAGCTGATCGATCCCTTCTAACAGGCAATAGCGGGCGAAATCGTCAATGGGGTAGTTCACGGTGGAGCCATCCGGCAATGTCAGCGATGACTCCTGCACGTCAATCCGGACTTCGGCACCCGGATTCTCCATGAGCCATTCGTGCGGTGCCTCGTCAATAGCGATCGGCAGAAAACCGTTCTTCAGGGAATTGCTGCGAAAAATGTCGGCGATCTCCGTGCTGATCACAGCGCGAAGCCCGTAGTCCAGTAGCGCCCAGGGCGCGTGCTCACGGGACGATCCGCAGCCAAAATTTCGCCCGGCAACAAGAATCGTACAACCCTCGGCGTCGGGACGATTTAGCACGAAATCGGTGTCCGGCGTACCGTCGGTCTGGAAGCGCCAGTCATGGAAAAGGTGATCGCCGAGTCCCTCTCGGGATGTTGTCGTCAGAAATCGAGCCGGGATGATCTGGTCGGTGTCTACATCGGTCGCATTTAATACGACGGTGTTTGACGTCAGCGTGGATATTGGCTGCATGGCTCAGGCATCCAGGTACGGTCTGGGATCGGCAACCTTGCCTTCGATGGCAGAGGCTGCAGCCGTCAGCGGACTGGCGAGGACGGTCCGTGCGCCGATGCCCTGGCGGCCTTCGAAATTACGATTGCTCGTACTGACGCTCAACTGGCCACCGGGTACCGTATCGCCGTTCATGCCGAGACACATCGAGCAGCCGGATTCACGCCACTCTGCGCCCGACTGGAGGAAGATTTTGTCGAGGCCCCTTTCCTCGGCCTGCTTTTTGATTTGTTGCGACCCGGGAACGACCAGCATCCGTACCCCTTCGGCGACTTGCCGACCGTTCAGGACGCGCGCAGCCGCCTCGAGATCAGTCAGGCGCGAATTGGTACAACTGCCGACGAAGACGACGTCCACGGCAGATTCCGTGAGCGGCTTGCCGGGCGTTACCTGCATATAGTCAAGCGCTTTCCTGAAACTGGCATCGCCGCTGTCATCAGGCACCGGGTCGTTAACCGGGATGACCATGCCGGGATTCGTGCCGAATGTGATCATCGGTTCGAGGCGGGAGCCATCGACACTTACGGACTTGTCAAACCGGGCCGAGTCATCACTTTGAAGCGCGCGCCAGCGTCCCAGGGCTGCGTCCCAGTGCTCGCCTTTGGGTGATCGCGGTCTGCCAGCCAGGTAGACAAAGGTCGTGTCGTCCGGGGCGATCATGCCGGCACGGGCACCGCCCTCGATCGACATGTTGCAGACGGTCATGCGTTCTTCCATATCCATCGCTTCGATGGCTGCGCCTCGGTACTCGATAACGTGTCCGGTCCCACCGTCGACGCCGATATCGCCAATGGCCGCAAGGATGACGTCCTTCGCAGTGACACCGTATTGCAATGTCCCGGAGACGTCGATTGACATCGTTTTCGGCTTTCTTTGCAACAGGCATTGTGTCGCGAGTACATGGCCAACTTCCGTCGTTCCGATACCGAAGGCGAGGGCGCCAAATGCGCCGTGCGTGCTTGTGTGGCTGTCGCCGCAGACAATGGTCTTGCCCGGCTGGGTTGCACCCATTTCAGGGCCGATGACATGCACGATTCCCCGATAGTCGCTTTCGAATCCGTGTAATTCGAGTTTGAATTCCTCGCAGTTTGTCTGCATCGCGCGCACCTGGTTGGCGGCGCTCTCACCAACCACCTGGAGATCCTTGAATGTTCGTACCGGTGTAGTCGGCGTCGAATGATCCATCGTGCCGAGCGTCAGGTCAGGGCGGCGCACGGGCAAGCCTTTCTCACGCAATAGGGTAAAGGCCTGCGGTGTCGTTACTTCATGGATCAGGTGCAGGTCGATAAAGAGGATCGCCGGGGTATCCGGTGTCTCGTCCTTAACGAGATGTTCTGACCAGATTTTCTCGAATAGGGTTTGCGGGGAGTCCGAGGGCACGGGTTTAGGTCTCAGGCACCGCCCGCCGCAGCAACAGCTTGGGCATCGATCGGTTCCAGCCAGCCGTCTGTATCCTCGGTCTCGCCACTGAACAGTCCGAAAAACGCATCCTGTAACTTCTGGGTGATGGGGCCGCGGTGACCCGGTCCGATCTCGATACGGTCAACTGACTTGATCGGCGTCACTTCGGCAGCCGTTCCGGTAAAAAACAGTTCGTCGGCAAGATAGAGGGCCTCACGCGGAATAGCTTTCTCTTCAACCGTGAGCCCCATGCGTGCTGCCAGTTTGATGACGGAGTCGCGTGTCAGGCCACTCAGGATAGAAGATGTCGCGGGCGGCGTCAGGATCCGGCCGTCCTTGATGAGGAATATGTTCTCACCGGCGCCTTCACTAACGGTGCCGTCTGTCGAAAGCGCAATGCCTTCCGCAAATCCGAGACGCTTGGCTTCACCGCTGATCAGCTGGCTGGACAAGTAGTTGCCACCCGCTTTAGCCATCGCCGGAATCGTATTCGGTGCAACGCGCTGCCAGCTGGAAACGCATACATCGACACCTTGTTCCAATCCTTCATCACCCAGGTAAGCGCCCCATTCCCAGGCTGCGATGGCGACATCGACGCGATGATCCTCCTTCGGCGCAAGCCCGGCTTCGCCGACACCCCGAAAAGCGATCGGCCGGATATACGCCCCATTCACCAGTTCGTTCCTCAGAACCAGGTCTTTGCAAGCCTGGACCAGTTCGTCCCGGTCATAGCCCAGCGGCATGCGGTAAATTTTGGCCGAATCATAGAAACGCTGCATGTGATCGGTAAGCCGGAATACCTGTGGGCCGTCCGCCGTCTTGTAGACGCGGATGCCTTCGAAAATGGACGAGCCATAGTGCAGGGCGTGGGCCATCACGTGTACCGTGGCCTGTTCCCAGGGAATGATCTGGCCATTCATCCAGATGAACTTGGTGCCGGCAAAGCTCATGCAATTAACTCCCGGGACGATTTCTGCACAAGGTGGCGTAGCTTAACAAGGGTCGCTGGCATTGGCATCTACCGATTCGATAATAGTTTGTTAAATCAAGGCGCGGTTGATGTCGCTGTCGCCCGCCTTGTCCTCAAGTCCGCGTTCGCGGCGTCGAAGAATACGATTGATGACATCGAGATAAGCACGCGCAGCAGCCTCGACAATGTCCTGGTTGGCGCCATGACCACGGTAGGGCTGGCCGTTATAGTCAACGGTTACAGTTGCCTCGCCCTGGGCATCCTCACCGACCGTGGCACTGTGGAGCTCAAAATTCTGCAAGGTCAGGTCGATGCCTGTCGCCTGTTCAAGCGCAATGAATGCGGCTTCCACGGGGCCGTCAGCGGTTGCCGTGATCTCCTGGTGTTCGCCGTTTTCGTCGATGAGTTTCAGCATTGCCGTCGCGTCCACATCCGTCCCGGACGTGATCTGCAGTGAGTGCAGCATCCAGGGTCCCGCCGAGGAATTATCGACGTTCATGATGATGGCTTCGATATCGCCGTCGTACATGTCCTTCTTCTTGTCTGCGAGGCTCTTGAATTCCTGGAACGCCCGATTGATCTCGAAGTCGTCGAGATCGAAACCCAGGTCGCGGACGCGGTCACGGAAAGCATGCCGTCCACTGTGTTTACCGAGTACCAGGTTCGACTTGCTGATCCCGATGTCTTCCGGCTGCATGATTTCGTAGGTCGATGCATGCTGCAGCATGCCGTGCTGGTGAATGCCTGCCTCGTGGGCAAACGCGTTTTCGCCAACAATCGCCTTGTTGCGCGGAATCTGCATGCCCGTGATACCGGAAACCAGCCGCGCCGTTGGGTACAGGCGCTTTGTATCGACCTGTGTATCAACGCCGAAGAACTCACTGCGTGTCTTTAGTGCCATCACGACTTCTTCGAGCGAGCAGTTACCGGCGCGCTCGCCGATGCCATTGATCGTGCATTCGATCTGCCGGGCGCCGGCACGGACCGCTGCGAGGCTGTTGGATACCGCCATGCCGAGGTCATCGTGACAGTGGACCGAGAGCGTTATGTCATCGATGCCATCGACGTGCTCCCTCAGATAGCGGAACAGTTCGTCGAATTCAGACGGTACGGTATAGCCGACGGTATCCGGGATGTTGACCGTTCGAGCACCCGCTTCGATGGCTGCTGACACGACCTCCGCAAGGTAGCCGAGCTCGGTACGCGACGCGTCCTCGGGCGAGAATTCGACGTCGTCACAGAGCTCCCTGGCCATCCGGATCGCGCCAACCGCGCTCTTGATGATTTCCTCTTTCGCCATCTTGAGTTTGTACTGGCGATGAATTGCGCTCGTGGCAACAAACACGTGAATACGGTGATTGTCTGAGCCCTTGACGGCGTTGTGGACTTTTTCTATGTCGTCCGGATTGCAGCGAGCAAGGCCGCAGATCGTCGGTCCACGGTTTTCATCGGCGATGGCCTTGACCGCATCGAAGTCCCCCGGCGACGCGGCCGGAAAGCCAGCCTCAATGATATCGACATTGAGGTCGGCTAGCGCCTTGGCGATTCTAAGCTTTTCCCTGAGGGTCATGCTGCAGCCAGGGGCTTGCTCGCCATCTCTCAGGGTCGTGTCAAAGATTTTTATGTGATCGCTCGCCATGTCGCTTCTCCGTTGGTTTTTGGAGATCCAGTCGTTAATCCTTCGTCGCTTTTGAAGCAGTTTCAGCCTTCCAGCCAGTCCATCTGGGCTCTAAGCTTGGCACCGACCTTTTCGATCGGATGGTCCAGGTCTGCCCGCATGAGCTTCTGGTACTCCGGCTGGCCGGCTTCATTCTCGGCAATCCAGCGATTGGCAAATGTGCCGTCCTGGATGTCCGTGAGTATGTCCTGCATCTTCGCGCGGGCATGCTCGTCAATGACGCGAGGGCCACTGATCATGTCTCCCCAGGCAGCGGTTTCGCTAATGAAGTTGTGCATCTTGGCAATTCCGCCCTCGTGCAGCAGGTCGACGATCAGCTTCATTTCGTGCATGACCTCGTAGTAGGCAACCTCGGGCTGGTAACCGGCTTTCACCAGCGTGTCGTAGCCCGCGACGATGAGTTCCGTAGCTCCGCCGCACAGCACGGCCTGTTCCCCGAACAGGTCGGTTTCGGTCTCCTCAGCGAAGGTTGTCTCGATTACACCGGCGCGGGCACCGCCGATGCCATCCGCGTATGCCAGCGCCAATTTGAGGGCGTTGCCTGTTGCATCGGCAGCCACTGCCACCAGGCAGGGCACGCCGTGCCCTTCCTCATACTGTCGTCTGACCAGGTCGCCCGGGCCTTTCGGTGCAATAAGGACGACATCGAGATCAGCGCGCGGCTCGATCTGATTGAAATGGATATTAAAGCCATGCGCGAAGAGGAGGGCGGCGCCTTGCTCGATATTGGCTTCAACGGCTTTATAGAGTGCGGCCTGTGAGGTATCCGGTGTCAGAATCGCGACGATGGCAGCGCCATTGACCGCCTCCGCGGGCTCCCGGACGACGAAACCATCTGATTCAGCCCGGGGGAAACTGCCCCCCCCGGCACGGGCGCCTATTACCACGTTATGGCCGCTGTCCTTCAGGTTCAGGGCGTGGGCCCGGCCCTGGCTGCCGTAGCCCAGTATCGTGATTTGCCTGCCTTCGAGACAGGACTGATCGACATCTGATTCCGAATACATCTGCATGGTCTTTTCCTAATTTCCTGGTTGGTCCATCGTTAAAATTCGTTCGCCAAAAAAAACCCCACTATCCTGGCTGGATGCGGGGCCGACGTTGATGAAATCCTTCTGCGTCCAAGCTACCCGCGCTGTCTCCCGATAAGGAGCAGCAAGACAGGCTGCAGAAGGAGCAGGCTGTCAGCGGGCTTTAAAAAAACGATTGGCGACGCAACTTTCATAGCCGCGGATCATGTTGGAAGGTCGGCTTGATGTCAACTGCAATAAATTCAGTTACTTGTACTGCGGCCGGTCGTCGGGATCTGCAGGCATGCTCCCATCGAGTGAGATATCTTGAGTCAGGCTTAAAATTATTACGTAACTTCATGATTTAAAAATATGTTGCTACGATGCGAGACTTGGCCCGAAGAGAGCTTTCAGGGTCAGGCATACGCCGGCAGAAAGCAGTTCGGACAGAGGGGACCCGAACCTTGTTGTTTCGCTATTCGGTATGCAATGTGAACCTGTGTTGGCCATGCGGTCAATATACAGGTATGCTGCCGCGCTTTGTTTGCCGAGGGCAGGCAGAAAATGGCGATTCTCGCGGGGGGATCCCGGTCACTAAATGGCCGGCTGAACAGGTGCGGAAGTCGAGCACCGGTGCTAGTTTCAGCGATCTGCGTTATGTCGTTGTAACGGTGGCGATATAGAATGCATATGTTATTCTTGTCACCCAATAAGGGGGGGCACAGACACACCGGGCAACAGGGAAGCGCACGGTAAGGTGGTCCGATAACTAAAGAGATAAAGGGTCAAATCCAGAATTAATCGCCGCGGCGACAGTGGAGAGGGTCGCGAGCGCAAATAGGGGAAGAGGGATTGCATGCAGATGGGTGCATTCCGCCCTGTTGTTGTGCAAGTTGTCTTTCGATTGCTGCGCATCCCTCTCCCAAATCCAATAACCATTAAAACTCGATGTATTTAAGGAGTATCAATGAAACGGTGCAATTACAGCAGTCGGCAAATAACAAGCGTTGCAGCCGCAGCGATTGTTGTTGTCGCTGGCAGCGTCTTCGCCCAGTCCACGTCAGTTGATCAGGTTCTCCAGGCTGATCTGCGCAGGCTTGAACTTGCGCAGGAGTCGCAGGAACGTATTGACCAGGTAGTCGAAGGGACGCGCTCTATGGCTGATGACTATCGGGCTATCAACAAAGAGATCGACGGGCTGAAAGTTTACAACCGCCTGATGACGGCTCAGACCAATGGACAGCAAGCGACGCTTGATGACATCGCACTTTCAATGCAGGAAGTCGATGTAATTAACCGCCAGATCTTCCCGCTGATGGAGCGGATGATCGATGGCCTGGAGCAGTCGATTGCTCTTGATATTCCTTTTCTGATGGAAGAACGGTCCGGCCGTATCTCCGAGCTGAAGGGAATCATGGAGCGTTCTGACGTTTCCGTTGCAGAGAAATTCCGCAAGGTCATGGAGGCCTTCCAGATCGAAATGGACTACGGCACATCCAGTGAGTGGTATCGCGAGGAACTGAGTGTTGACGGTGCCGTTCGTGAATACAACATGTTCCGTGTCGGTCGCATCGGGCTGTTTTTCCAGTCTGACGACACCAACATAACCGGCTGGTACAACCCTGATTCAGGCAACTACGAATTGCTTGGCAGCGAACATCGCAATGAAGTCCGCAAGGGTATTCGAATTGCGCGCCAGCTGATCGCACCGGAACTGATCTTGATACCGTTGCCGGCGGCCGATGTGGCGGGAGGAGCCTAAGCCATGAAACGCATAACAATTTTTATCGCCAGCGCTCTCGTCACCATGGGCGCTGTTCAGGCGCAGGAAGATGCGGCCACTATGGACGAGCTTCTGCAGCAGATCGAACGCGGCCAGGCTCGTGACAGCCGGGAAGCACAGGAGCGTGAAGCACGCTTTGCCCAAGCACGTAACGAACAGCAGAACCTGCTGAACCAGGCGCGCGCTGAGCGTACGCGCCAGGAAAATACCAGTGCTCGCCTTGAGCGGCTATTCAATGACAACCAGGACCGGATCGTATCCGCTCGTGCAGCGCTGGACGAACGTCTGGGTGCATTGAAGGAACTGTTCGGTGTCTTGCAGACGGTGTCGGGTGATGCGCAGGGTCGATTCAACACTTCCCTGACGAACATCCAGTATCCGGATCGGGAGGATTTCCTTGTGGCGCTGGGTGGCAAGATGGCGGGTGCCAGTTCGCTGGCGTCGATCGAGGAAATCGAGCAGCTCTGGTATGAACTGCAACGCGAAGTCACCGAATCCGGCAAGATCGTCAAGTTCCCGCTGTCAGTCACTATGGCGGACGGTGAAGTTGCGACGACGGACGTCGTTCGCGTCGGCACGTTCAACATCGTGTTTGAAGACGGTTACCTGCAATATGGAAGCACCGGTGCAGTCAGTGAGTTGCAGCGGCAGCCGGAACAAGGTCGTTACACGAATTCGACGGCAGACATGTTGAACGCCACTGCGGGTCCGGTGACCTTTGGTCTTGACGGCACCCGTGGCGGTATTCTCGCGCTGCTCGTCGAGTCACCGACGATCCAGGATCGTATTAACCAGGGCGGTATCGTTGGTTACTGCATCATCGGCCTCGGTATCATCGGTCTCCTCATTGCGCTTCTGCGCTGGATCAGCCTCTCCGGTGCCAGCCGCAAGGTAAACGCGCAGCTGAAGAGCGATACGGCCAGCACGGACAACCCGCTGGGTCGAGTTCTCGCTGCGTACGAAGCCAACCAGGATGCAGACACGGAAACGATTGAGCTGAAACTTTCTGAAGCGGCGCTCAAGGAAATGCCGGATCTCACGAAGGGCCTGCTGTTCATCAAGGTAATCTCGGTCGTAGCCCCGCTGATGGGTCTGCTCGGAACGGTTACCGGTATGATCAAGACCTTCCAGGTCATCACGCTGTACGGCGCTGGTGATCCGAAAATGATGGCCGGCGGTATTTCGCAGGCACTCATGACGACGGTGCTGGGTCTGGTCGTTGCGATTCCGATGGTGCTGATTCACACACTGGTTAGTGGTCAGAGCCGCAAGATCGTCAACGTACTGCAGTCGCAGAGTGCTGGCATGGTTGCCACGCACTCCGAGAAAAACGGCTAGTCACCCATCTGTAAGGAGTAGCGATGCTTTGGCTATTTGACAGTATAGAAGCCATACGCGACTTCATGGAGTTGGGTGGTCCGGTATTGCGCTGGATTGCGATCACAATATTCTTCATGTGGGTTCTTATCCTCGAGCGGTTGCTTTATTTCCGCTCGTCGATGAAAGCCATGTCGACGCATATTTATGATTCGTGGGAGGCGCGACCGGAACGTCGTTCGTGGAATGCACATATGATTCGGGAGCAGATGATCTCGAAGTTTTCCATGGCGACTAACCAGTCTATACCCATGATTCAGACCCTCGTGGCGCTTTGCCCGCTGCTGGGTCTGCTCGGAACGGTCACCGGTATGATCAAGGTCTTTGAGGTCATGGCGGTTTCGGGCTCGGGAAATGTACGCGCTATGGCTGCGGGCGTATCCCAGGCCACCGTGCCGACAATGGCGGGAATGGTAGGAGCGCTTTCGGGTGTTCTCCTTGTAACTTTGCTTAGCCGCCGTGCGGCACGTGAAGTTGAGTTCCTTGAGGACTCACTCACGATGGATCATTAAAAGGTATCTGAAATGCGTAGAGCACAAGCAGGAATGGGCGGTGAAGAGGACGAGAATGAAATTAACCTCACACCCATGCTCGATGTGGTTTTCATCATGCTTATCTTCTTCATCGTAACTGCCTCGTTTATTAAGGAAGCAGGTATTGATGTGAATCGTCCGGACGCTCCGACCTCGGAGTCTGTCGCTGACGCCAATATTCTTATTGCCATCAGCGCAAACGACGAAATTTGGATTGATCGTCGCTTGATCGATCCGCGCGCAGTTCGCCCGAATATTGAGCGGCTGCATGCTGAAAACCCGAAAGGATCAGTCGTTATCCAGGCAGACAAGAGTTCGACCAATGAAATGCTGGTCGTCGTCATGGATGCTGCGCGGCAGGCGGGCGTGTACAACGTCTCGATTGCTGCGAACAACGATTAGGAACCCGAACAGGATAACGGGGTCACAATAGTGTGTCCCCGCATTCCTGGGACCGGTTAGCGAAGGGAAGAAACCCGCTGAGGAGCGCTAATTATGATAGGTCGCTACCTATTTTCGATTGTTGTAGGCTCGGTTATTACCTTGTCGCTGATTTTCGTCATGCACCTTTTGATTGAGCATGCCGAGGATGCCGTGACGACGGAACGGACCAAGCATCAGCTTGATTTCGTTCGTGTAAAACGCAATGAAACGCTGAACACGGAAGATTTCACCCCCGAAAAACCGCCGAAACCGCCTGAAACGCCACCTGAGGTGCCTCCTCAGGACATGGATTCGGTGGACCCCAACGCACCCACGATCAACATTCCGGCGCCGCAAATGTCGAACAACATCGAGCTTGGTGGTCCCGGTGGTATGAACGTTGCGGAAGGCGATTACCTGCCGATTGTGCGTGTTGCCCCTGTATACCCGGCGCGTGCCTTGTCACGCGGCATTGAGGGCTATGTTGACATGGGATTCACGGTAACAACCACCGGTACTGTCAAAGATCCGATCGTGCTTTTCTCTACCAGCAGCCTGTTCGAACGGGCAGCGACCAGGGCCGTACTGAAGTTTAAGTACAAGCCCAGGGTTGTGGACGGTGTACCAGTAGATGTACCGGGTGTAAAAACACGTATTACGTTCAAGATCGAAGATTAAGCGGATCACCCGCCGGACAGGGTGGGACCCCAGATTCAAGGACCTACAGATATGAGTAACAGTAATCGTTTTCTACAGCGTGTCTGGCTTTTCCTCATTTGCGGCATGTTTGCAACAGGCGCCGCCTTTGCTCAGGACAATGAGCGCGAGGAACGTGATAATCAGAAAACCAAGCAGGCTCAGGCGGTCAGTAAAGAAGTTTATGACCGCATTCAGAAAGCGCAGGAAGCGATCGACGCCGACGACCCACAGGGCGCGCTGAAAATCCTTACTCAACTTGAGACCAGAAAAGGTATCACCGAGTACGAATTGCAGAACGTACTCAACTATATCGGCTTTGTGCACTACAACCTCGATAATATAGACGAGGCGATAGCGGCGTATGAGAAGATGATCAATATTCCGAGCATCGAGCCGCAGATAAAGAAGTCCACTATTTATACGTTGGCTCAGTTTGCGACGATGCAGGAGAATTACGAGCGGGCACTGAGCTACCTGGACCAGTACTTTGTACTGGAAACCAATCCGGCACCGGACAATTACATCCTGCTCGCGCAGAACCTGTACCAGGTCAATCGTTACTCGGACATGATCGAGCCGGTCGAGAAAGCAATTTCTGAAGCCCAGCGACGCGAGCTCGAGGTCAAGGAAGACTGGTACGTATTATTGAACTTTGCGTATTTCAATCAGGAAAACTACGCCAAGGTTCGAGACATTCAAAAGATCATGCTCGTCAATTGGCCGAAGAAGCGATACTGGTTTTCACTGGCAGGTGCCTATACGGAACTGGGTGATGACGAAAACCTTATTGCTGCGTATGACGCCGCCTATACGCAGGGTATGTTCGACAAGGAATCCGAATTTGTAACTATGGCGCAGCTCTACATGCAGTATGAGATTCCCTACAAGGCTGCTGTTGTTTTGGACACACAGATGGAGGCTGGTGTGGTCTCGAAGGAAGCGAAAAACTATCGCCTTCTATCTC